>JBEBXX010000387.1:0-3750 GCA_040391435.1 Aureliella helgolandensis
GCTTGGAATCGGTGGAAGAGTTTAAGCAAATTGTAGTCAAACGCGGCAGCGGCACGGGGTTAGTCCGCTTGCAAGATGTTGCGCGCGTTGAATTGGGTGCCCAAGACTACTCCACCAATAGCGTGCTGGACGGCCAGGAAGCAGTCGGTATCGCGGTCTTTCAGCGACCGGGGTCCAATGCTGTCGCCACCTCAGAGAACATCCTAAAGCTGATGGATCAGCTCAGCGAGATGTTTCCGTCGGGTATCAAGCATGCAGTGGCTTATAATCCAACGGAGTTCGTCGCCCAGTCGATCCATGAAGTTATCAAAACGCTGTTCGAAGCGACCATCTTGGTTGTCCTCACGGTCTTCCTATTCCTGCAGAAATGGCGGGCAACGATCATTCCCGTGGTCGCGATCCCCGTGTCCTTGATTGGCACTTTTGCTGCCCTACTGCTACTGGGCTTCAGTCTGAACAATCTATCGCTCTTCGGGTTGGTGTTAGCCATCGGCATCGTAGTGGATGATGCGATCGTGGTGGTTGAAAACGTAGAGCATTGGATCGAGCGCGGCCTGTCGCCCAGCCAAGCGACGCACAAGGCCATGAGCGAGGTCGGCTCGGCGTTGATCGCGGCGACTGTGGTTCTGATTTCCGTATTTGTGCCAACCGCCTTTATCCCGGGCATCACGGGCGAGTTCTATCGCCAGTTTGCTATCACCATCGCGGTGTCGACGACGATCTCGCTGATCGTCTCGCTGTCGCTCAGCCCCGCGATGTGCGCTTTGCTGTTGAAGCCGACGAAACACAAAAACGGCAGCGATACTCAAGGCGAGCCGCGTGCACATCGAGCTCGCGGCGAGCGGAGAGCATTGGCGAATTCCGCGACGCGCAGCGAACGAGTTATCCACTTCATCGGGAATATTCCGCACTACCTTACCGCGCCGCTGCGCTGGTTCTTTGGCGGATTTAACTGGGTCTTCGATCGTGCCACAAACGTGTATGTTGCCATCGTCCGCCGGCTGGTCCGTTTTTCAGTCATTGCCATGTTGCTCTACGCCGGGCTGCTCGGGTTGACGTACCTTGGATTCACTATCGTGCCGACCGGATTCATTCCACCTCAGGACCAAGGCTATGCGATCGTCAGTATCGAGCTGCCACCTGGCGCTTCATTGGCGCGGACTGCCGTGGTGGCGGACCAAGTGCGCGAGATTGCGGACAAGGTGCCTGGAGTTGCTCACGTTGTGCAGATCGTTGGACTCAACGGAGCCACGCGAGCAGCTTCCTCCAATGCGGCAGCACTGTTTTTGACGTTCGGCCCGCCGGCGGAACGCGCGCGGGCAGGCCACTCGATGCAGTCGATATTGGGTGCCATGCAGATGCAAACCGCTGCGGTCGATCAGGCGCGCATCATCGTCATTCCTCCGCCGCCGGTACCCGGTATCGGAACCGGTGGCGGATTCAAATTGCAGATTCAGGATCGCAGTGGAGCTGGGCTAGCTGCCCTCGAGCAAGTTGCCTCCAACGTCGCTTTGACCGCGATGCAAAGTCCGGAGTATGCTATGGTCTACACCAGCTTTCGCGACAATACGCCGCAACTGTACGCCGATGTGGATCGCTCCAAGGCTCAGATCCTGGATGTCCCGCTTGCGAATATCTTCAGCACTCTGCAGACCGCGCTGGGAAGTTTATACATCAACGACTTTAATTTTCTGGGGCGCACCTACCGCGTCACTGCGCAGGCGGATTTCGAGTTCCGCAGCGAGCCAAATGATGTCCTGCAATTGAGAACGCGGAGCGCCAGCGGTGCGGTCATTCCCCTGGGCAGCGTAATGCGATTAGAGCGTCGGACGGCACCTGATCGAGTGGTTCGCTACAACATGTACCCATCCGCGGATATCAGCGGAGCGGCGCTACCGACCGTTTCGACCGGTCAAGCGATGGCGAAGATGGAACAGATTCTTGCCGAGAACCTGCCCGATGGCTTTGGCTATGAATGGACCGATCTGTCCTACCAGGAGAAGCAGGCCGGCAATATAGCGCTGCTCGTCTTTCCCCTGTGTGTGCTCTTCGTGTTTCTGGCCCTTTCGGCTCAGTACGAGAGTTGGTTGTTGCCGCTGGCTGTGATTCTGATCGTCCCCATGGGCTTGTTGTTCGCGATCGCCGGCGTGTGGCTGCTCGGCATGGACAATAACATCCTGACGCAAATTGGATTCATCGTACTGGTAGCTCTAGCATGCAAAAACGCAATTCTGATTGTGGAGTTTGCCAAGGCTGAGGAAGACCGCGGCAAGACGCGCTTCGAGGCCGCCGCCTCGGCCGCTAGACTGCGCTTGCGACCGATCCTCATGACCTCCTTGGCCTTCATTCTAGGCGTAATCCCTCTGGTAATTGCGACGGGGGCGGGTAGCGAAATGCGTCGCGCGCTCGGCACGGCAGTCTTCAGCGGGATGATCGGAGTCACCTTCTGCGGACTGTTCCTGACACCAGTCTTCTACTCGGTGCTGCGACGTTTCGCTCCCAAAAGCGAGGCTGAAACAGACACGCCTGAGGCCTAAATCTCAAGGCAGACTTGACCTCGTCCGTTGCGAGGGCACTCGCGCGTTTGGTCGAGCGTCCATTGAATGGCTGTTTATGCTCCTTTACATTCTGGATTTGATCGGTGTCGCCGTTTTCGCGGTGAGCGGTGTGCTAGCTGCGGGCCGCAAGAGCTTTGACCTACTAGGGGTGGCCGTCATCGCGATTGTGACGGCGATCGGTGGAGGCACCATCCGCGATGTACTGCTTAACCGCCATCCCGTTTTCTGGATCGAGGATGCAACCTACCTGCTCGTAATCCTAGCTACCGCCGTGTTGACGGTCCTGTACACACGCTTCCAGAGACCACCGCGGACCTCGCTGCTGATCGCTGACGCTTTCGGACTGGCACTGTTCGCGATCAGCGGTGCTCAAGTTGCGGAGGCTCAGAATTTTTCGGGAATTATCGTGGTGTTGATGGGAACCATTACGGGCACAGCCGGAGGCCTGCTGCGCGACGTGCTATGCAACGAGGTGCCGCTGCTATTGCGTCAACCCGACTTGTACGCAACGGCCGCCATCGCCGGCGCAACGGCCTATCTGTGGCTGCAGGCCGTCGATTGGCTGCACCCGTATGCTGCGGTGCTGGGTATCACCGTCGTGGCCAGCCTGCGGATGGGCGCAATTCTGTGGGGTTGGCGATTGCCGATCTACCATGCGTCGGACGAGCATGAGCAAGCCAAGTAAGAGCGGTCCAGTGCCTATTGTCGTGGACCGCTCCGCGGTCCTTGCACTTTAGCATACAACAAACGGCTGTAGGCAGACAGCAACTGATCGGCGGAGCGATCAACGACTATGAGACTCCTTGGCGAATCCGGTCGCTACGTCACTGCTTTCTGCTGGCACGGCACGCTCTTCTTCCTGCACGCACTGCGCTCGCACTCTGGCCAAGCCGCCATGGAAAAATCCGTAGAATTTCGCACTCTTTGCCGCTACCGACTTGAAAACCGGCCCTTATGGTGCTCCAATGTCCGCCACATGAACTGCACCCTATCTTTCAACTGGAGTCTCTATGAAACGTGTATTGTGCCTAGCGAGCCTGATCATTGCTATTAGTTTTGTGCCAGGCGCGTCAATTGCCGGGACGATCATCAACAAAGCGGAGATTGAGAATTACTTAGCCGTCAACGGCAACTTTTCTCAGGCCGGTTTTACTGGGAAGACGTTTGACACGCACCATTTGCTCGATGTCAG
>JBEBXX010000388.1:0-3729 GCA_040391435.1 Aureliella helgolandensis
AACCGCAGCGACGCCCGCCACGTCCCTCGATAACCCGCAGTTGTACATCCCGGCCGATCACAGCAATATTTACGTTCTTTCGAGAAACGATGGGACCTGCCCCGAAGTGTTCTACCTCGGCCATCGCCCCGGCTCGATCGCCGTCTCGCCGGTATGGATGTTGGGGCAACTCTTTGTGTTCGAGAACATCGGCACTCAGCGCGCCAGAATCCGCATTCTGTCGACTTCCTCCACCGGTCTGGAATTGAAGGAGACGGAAGCGGCAATCACCATGGAAGGTAACATCGTCACGCCACCGCAGGTCGATGGCCGACGGTTGGTGGTGCAATCAGACTCGGGGCAGATCAAGGTGTTGGATGTCGAGCCCACAGCCCAATCGCGTCGCGTCAGTGAATTGGTTAGCGTCCCGAAGAGTTTTTCCCAACCCAGGCTGTCATGGTTGTTAGCCGATAGCAATCGTGTGTGGGTGGCCCAACAGCAATTGATGCGGTTTGATGTGCAAGTGGCCACGCTCAGTATGTCGCGGGCATGGATCAAGTACGACGGGGATCAGTTCGTCGCTCCTCCGCAGCGGTTCGGCGACATGCTCATCCATGCGCGCACGCAGCAGGGTACGCTAGGCGTGCGTGTTACGGCGGCGAATGCCAATAGTGGTGAAGCATTGTGGGAGACCGATCTAGGTGTTCCGGTGACCTATATCGGTCCATCGGGCTCAGGTTATCAGGCACTTAACTCGAGTGGCATGCTCTTCGCCTTGGGCAATCGCCCCATTCGCAGCCAAGCCGATGAGAATCCCGGGCAGGGCAAGCCGAGCCTATTGTTTGAGCAGGCGGTCGAGTTGAGCGATGGGCGCTCCGTCTTAATGAACAGCGCGCGCGGTAACCAACTGGCAGTCGTGTCTGCGGAATCGCCTAAACTCAAGCTCTTATCGGCAAACTTTGGTTCCGCGCAGCCCACGAGCTTGCCTACGGCCGTGGACAACAAATTGGCGGTTGGCCTCGACAGCGGTCAATTGGTACTAGTCGACGTCGATTCGGCTGCCATGCTGGGAGCCCCTTATCAGCCCGCGGTAGAGGCTGGGCAAAAGGTGCGGTGGCACACCCCGGTCTACCTGCCTGAATCGAACGTGCTGATTGCCGCCAATGATCTATCGAATCTGGTGCGTCTGAGCGTGGACGGTGGCCTGCATGAGCTCGCGGCGGTGCACCTGGATCACCCCATAGTCGGACCGCTCGTGGCCGTCGGCGACAAAGTGGCTGGGGTGACCGCGACGGATGCCGGCGATCGACTGCAATTTTTTGACGCGGCCAGTTTGCAAACAGGCGCCCACTGGGCGCTGCCTGGACACCTGATCGCTGGGCCGTTTGCCACTGCCCAAGGCTGCCTCGTTCAGACCGATTCAAAGTTGGCGTTGGTCTCCAGCGAAGGGAAATCTGTATGGAGCGTTGACTTTCCAGCTTCGCCACTCGTGGCTGGCCCGCTGGTCAACGGTGAAACCTGGTATCTGGCCACACAAGCCGGACAGGTCAGGGTGCTAAATCCGCAGGCAGGCCAGCAGCTAGGCCAAGCCGATGTAGAGCAGACGCTCAGTTCGCCATTGTCGTTGCTAGGTACTAGTTTGCTGATGGGAACCACCGAAGGCGCGGTACTGGCGGTGCCAATTCCTAGTCAGGCCGGCGCGACCGCCGCAGCGAGTCCAGCGGAGCAGAGCCCGTGAGCGCAGTGCACCCGTTGGCAATCTTCAGTCTGTGGTGCGCGCTGCTGTCGAGCAACCTCCTGCGCGCGCAGGAAACGGTCGAGCAGGACCATCGTCCACTGATCGACCAACAGCCTTTCGACCTAATTGTGCTGCAGCCCGATGCGGGTGGCGAGAGCGTCAAGGTGCTCCCTCTGCCCTTCCCCGGTCGAAAGCTTCCAGAGAACCCGCCGCGCACCGACAAGCTGAAAGTAGTGTTGGTCCGCTTCCCCGAACGCGAATATGAAATTCTGTGGCGCGATATTGCTCGCATCGAGCTGTATGAACAACAAATCTACGACCAAGCATTGCAGAAGATAGCGGAAAAACTATGCAGACATGCCTCGTTTAGAAGAGTTGCGACAAGAGTTCTTGCTCAAGAGCGCTGGCGATCGCTTTCAGGCGGGCGAGTATCGACAAACGCTTTCCGCTTTGGAGGAACTGCGGGCCACTGCACCGGACTATCAGGCTCAGACCGTGATCAGAGTCCTCTCTCAAGTTGCAGAGCGGTTGATCGGCGACTATGAACAGCGCGGTGACTTGGCAAGCGTTAAAGCCCTAGTGGAACGGCTGCGTAAGACCTACGGCGCGAACCTGCCCGTGGTTAAGCGTTGGGAGGAGCAGTTTGAGTCGGTAGCGGAAGCGAAGCGGCAACAGGCGCTTGAGTGGCTCGAGAAGAAGGACTATCGCCAAGCTCGCCGTGCGGCTGCCGAGTTGCTGGCCGCTGAAAGAAATTCCCCCGTCGGTCAGCAGATCCTGGCGCAGATCCACGCGGAGTATCCGATGATTCGCGTGGGAGTCATGCAGCGTAGTCGCCAGATCGACGCGACAAGCTTGGTCGACTGGGCCGCGCGCAGATGCGGTAAGCTGCTTGAAAAGACTCTCTTCCAATTCGTTCAGACCGGCACCGAAGGTGGACAATACGGGTTTGCACTGGGCACCTATCGCTTGAGCGACGATCGACAACAATTGCTCTTGTCGGTTGATCCGAATCGACAGCCCTTAGCCAGCGGTGCAGCTAGTGAAGCCTGGGGAACGTTTGAATTGTCTCAGATGTTGCAGGTCCGCGCCATGCCAGCGGCGCACAGCTATGATCCGGCTTGGGCGGCCGTTTTTCAATCTGTGGCCTCTCCTCAGCCCAATCAGATCGCAGTGCAGTTGCGGCGTCCCAATGTCCTGCCGCAGGCGCTGCTGCAGTGGAACGTTGCTGAAGAATCCGCCGGCGAGCAGTCTGTATCGCTTGGTGACTATTTATTGGCCGATCGCCAGGACGACGAAACGGTGTTCACACTGCGCCCCGAGTTGCCGCAAAACGGCCAGCCGGTAGAGCTTGTTGAGGTGTTCTACACCGACGCGCAGCGGGCGGTCAACGACCTGCTACGCGGCTCCATCGAGGTGCTCGACCAAGTCTATCCGGCCGATGCCAAGCGCCTGGCCAGCCTGCCCGAAGTGCGCGTCGGCACCTACGCGCTGCCCACCACACATATGCTTATTCCCGTCTCCGAGCATGCCTATCTGGCCAACACCAAATTCCGCAAGGCGCTCTTGGTGGGCACCGATCGGAAAAATATATTGACTCGCGAACTGCTCGGCGGGGAGGATCCCAACGACGGACGGTTGATCAGCGGGCCGTTTCCCATCGGTCGCGGTGGCAATGATCCTTTGGCTTATGCCTACAACAATAACGTGCAGCCCATCGCCACCAACCCCGACTTGGGCAAACTGCTGCTAGCGATGAGTCGACAGGAGATTCGCGAAGAGGCTAAACGCGGCGGGCTGGCTGAGCCGGAGCTGGAGAAGCTCATTGTAGGCTGTCCGAATTATGGTCTGGCTCGTGTGGCCACTGAGGCTCTCATCCAACAGTGGTCGGCGATGGGCATCGAGGCGGAGATGTTAGTGCTCGACACCGAGGAGTCTTTCACCGCGCCGGTAGATTTGATCTACGCCATGGCAACGATGTGGGAGCCAGCCACCGACGTGCAACGCCTGCTCGG
>JBEBXX010000389.1:0-3728 GCA_040391435.1 Aureliella helgolandensis
GGCCAGCGCCTCATCCGGATCTAGATCGATAGTCATACGGTCAGGCCGATCCAAGCGATCAGCCCGGCAGCCCCACGGGTGCAGTTCGAGGGCTGAGATTTGCGCTGTAGCGAGCACGGCCGGCATATCTTTGAGGACCAGCAGCGGCTTGCTTTCATCGCTCGACGCCAAGCTATCGATCTCCTCGGGAAAACCTTTCTGCGGATGTCTCTGGAAATACTGCTCGGCCTGAATGCCTTGGGGGCAACGCAGCAGACTCAGCGGTCTATTCTCAACGTGTGGCAGCAGCCATTGCCCCACTTGATACAGGTATCCGACTACATCGGCTTTAGTAATGCGCTCGTCCGCATACAGCACCCGCTCCGGGCTGGTCAAACCTGAGGATAGCAAGTCGGTCGCTCGCGGCTCCCTTGCCTTAGTTTTGTCCTGCACCGTCGCCGCTGCTCGGCTGGGTGCAGCTAGGACGTGGCCTGCCGATTCGTCAGAGCCCTCGTCTGAGCCCTCGTCAGAGCGTTCGTCGACGCGGCTGTCCACGTCGCTCTCGGCGGCACTGTCCACCTCGCTATGCACGTCTGGGGCGGGGCGGCTATCTATAAACACGCTGCGCTTGGTGCTTTGTGCAGCATGCGGCGACTGGCTCAGTGCCACCAAAGAAGCTTGACGCAGTAGGCCTGAATCCGTCCACCCGGCGAAGGCCACCTCAGCCGTCAGCCCGGGATTGATCCAGTGGGCTCGAGCTTTAGCGGCCTTACTCCTCGGTCCGGGAATCGGTTCGCGAAATGGACGGGACCGTGCTCTGTGCGATGCAAGCTGGGCGATCAGTTGTTGCGACTGGCTCTCACTCCACCCGCTTCCCACCCGTCCCGCGAACGTCAAACCACTCTCCGCGCCCGCTTCTGCGTCAAAGTAGCCCAGTAAAAGACTACTCAGCGCATTCACATCCGTCGAATTGGTTTCGTAGCCGCCGACAACGAAAGACTCGCGCTGACGCAGCTTGTACTTCAGCCAATCCTTGGCGCGGCCCGACATGTAGGGACGTTCGGCGAGCTTCGAGACGATGCCCTCTAAGCCCATTCGCCGGCACTGCTCGATCAGCCCCGTCGCGTCGTGCTGGATGTGATCCAGGAACTGAATTTGGGTGATTTTTGACGTCTGGCCGCGACCGATCAGGGCTCGCAATTTTGCCTTGCGTTGGTGCAGCGGTTGAAGACGAACGTCGCAGTTGCGCACGAACAGCAGGTAGAAGGCTAAATAAGCCACGGGTGTCGCGCCTGCGGAGGCCGTGGACTGCAGCGCATTGAAGTCGCTCCGCCCGGTTTCATCGATGGCTGCCAGTTCTCCATCCAGGATAGTGCCAGCCAGCTTTAGTTTGGCTAATTGAGCAGCCAATTGAGAGTAGCGCGCCGTCCAGTCGACCCCTGTTCTGGTTCGCAGCGAAAAGCCTTCTGTCGACCAGCGGGCTTGCATGCGGTAACCATCGATTTTCAACTCATGAATCCACTGCTCACCGCTGGGCGGCGTAGATACGATGCTCGGCAGTTTGGGCTCAATAAACAGCGGCAAGGATAGGTTTATTTGGTCGAGCGACTGGCCACTGATCACGCTGCTCACATGCAGTTTGGTCAAATCCAATTTGCGATCGGCGTGATCGTCCTTAACCTTAGACAACAACCATTGGGGCTGCTGGCCGCTAGACTTAGTCCGCACCAATCGCCAGCGACCGCTGACTCGCTTCCCATGCAGCTTGAAGTATAGTTTGCCATTTTCCAGACCGGAGCGCGCGTCGCCAACCGCATCCCCGGCAAGGGTGTGACGGGTCTGGTCGACGGAGCGCGCGTCGCCGTCGGGTTCCCACCACCCTGTATCCCACACGATGACACTCCCGGCTCCGTATTGGCCGCGGGGGATAACACCTTCGAAGTTTGCGTAGGACAAGGGGTGATCTTCGACTTCCACTGCAAGTCGTTTTACGCTCGGATCTGCGCTTGGTCCCTTGGGTACAGCCCAGCTTTTGAGCACTCCGTCGAGCTCTAGCCGAAAGTCAAAATGCAGACTCCGCGCTTGATGCTTTTGTATGGTGAACAGCCAGCGGTTGGATCCATGCGGCGGATCATCCCCTGTTGGTTCACTGGTCTTGGTGAAGTCTCGCTTAGCTTGGTACTTGCTGAGTCCCATCGGCGGCAATCGACTATTATGCGAGCTTGTCTGCGAAATCGAGATTCGTCATGGCCATGTCTACCTCTAAGTCTACCTCTAAAATTCTAATCGAGGCTAACGGCAGGGCATTCCATGCATATCCCGTTCCGTCGTGGGCAGCCAGTTGCCTGACTTCCTGGCTTGCGCGCGATGAGCCTCATCTATGAGCAGCCTTAGCAGGCTTCGATAGCGCGTGTCGAGCGAACTGAGCGCGCGACGATCATCAAGAGCGTCTCGGCACTCTCGACGTAGCGCACAGGCGTGCCGAGCCAGCATGCGCCGCGTGGATGTGGTGGGCACGGCCAGAACCAAATTGCCGATCATTTCCATCATCTTCATCGATGCGGTTCGATCGCTCACCACGTACGGGCGGAGTTGATCGAAGACCAAAGATGCGAAGCAGCCGAACGACAGGGGCTCAGCCACCACTCGCAGCTTTTGCTCGTGATCGTAGCGTTGCGCGTCGGGCAATTTTCTAGCGGCGAAATTTTCGAGTGTCGACTGAAGCCAATCCATGCAGTTCGTGGCCGTGAACGGGTCATTAACTCCGGGTGAGAGCGCCCGTATGGCAACTTCAACAAGTTGATTCACCTGGAACCGCAAATCCTGAGTGGCATTGCGCTGTACGCCGCGAACAAACAGTGCAGATAATTTGCCTCTTAACGCATCATCGATTCGATGACTCGGCGAAGCGCGTAGGATGACGGTCTGTTCGGTCACAAAGTCACCAGCCATCGAGACTACCTCTAAGATCAAGTCGTGCTTGCTGGCCAATTGTATCAGCTCATCACCATCGATGTACTCTAGATATCCCGCGCCAGTGCAATAGATGCTTTGCGCGTCAGAATAGAAAGACTTTGGCAGACCCGATTTTACGGGTCGACCTGACTCCTCTCGATGCGGCTCGCCGATGCGATCGGGGAACTGACTGTCAATCTGCTTGTTGAGGCCACGGCCCACTCGAGCAATAATATTAGAAATGTGCATCGATTCGGGGATGTGATGAACGAAAAAAATCAATACTCCCACGCTGACGATTGCCATCAGCACTCCCACGAACACCGCCACGTGCGGAACAAAAGCCGCGGCTAAGTCCGCACTCGCAGAGTCTCCTGGCGACTCTGTCTCTGCATTGCGAACCGTGCGCAAGACCAACAGGCAGTAGATGAAAGTCGAAATGAATACTCCTAAGCTAAATTGATTTGCCTTGTCACGCATAAAATTGTTCATTAGTCGTGGACCAACTTGGGAAGTTGTCTGCGCGATCGAGAGGATCGTCATGGAGAAGGTAACACCTGCCACGGTGATCATCGAGCCAGCCACCGTCGACAGCACGGCACGTGCGCCGGCGGGCCCGTTAGCACTTAACCAGTGAAGGTCTTCCACCCACTGCGAACCAATGCGACTATCGACGGCTGTCGTAACCAACGATAGCACGAAGACAGCACTGACCATCAGCGACGGAACGAACCAATAACTGTTGTCGATGGCCTGCCAGATTTTAACGAAATATACGTGCATCGACGTTGCTA
>JBEBXX010000390.1:0-3726 GCA_040391435.1 Aureliella helgolandensis
GATGCGGGGGACTTCGTAGCGGTCGGCCTGGCGCCACACGGTTTCACTTTGCGCTTCCACCCCTTCGCGGGCGCTGAAGACAACCACCGCCCCGTCGAGCACGCGCAGGCAGCGTTCGACCTCCGCGGTGAAGTCGACGTGACCGGGTGTGTCGATCAGGTTGACGACGCTGTCCTTCCAACGGAACGTCACGCAGGCAGAGTAGATTGTGATGCCACGCTCCTGCTCCTCGGGATCGTCATCGGTTTCGGTCGTGCCCGAGTCGACGCCTCCCGCGCGGTGCTTAGCTCCGCTGACGTAGAGCATGCGCTCGGTGACCGTGGTTTTGCCTGCATCAATGTGCGCAATAATACCGATATTTCTAAGCGATTCTAGATCGCGAGCCATGGCCACGGAGCCTTCATGCTGTGCGGGTGAGTGATCGAGTAGTCCAATCTGAAGCAGACTACTTTACGCCAATCGGCGCAGAAAAAAAGCCGTGGCATCTGCTCGCAAATGACACGGCTCACATGTTTCCAATTGGACCGCCTACCTAACCTACCACGCAAAGTGAGCGAAGGCCTTGTTGGCATCAGCCATGCGGTGCGTGTTTTCGCGACGACTCATGGCGGTTCCTTCCTTGCGGTAGGCAGCCAAGATCTCCTCTGCCAAGCGTTGATGGATGGCCCGACCCTTCTTTTCGCGGATCGCAAGCAGGATCCAACGGATGGCCAGCGACTGCTGACGCGCGCGGTTGACCTGCATCGGAACCTGGTAGGAGGCCCCGCCGACACGCTTGGAGCGAACTTCGATAAATGGCTTGACGTTCTCCAATGCCGCTTCGAAAACTTCGATGGCTGGGCGGTCGGTGACCTTTTCGGCAACCACGTCCAGGGCATTATAAAAGACCGCTTGAGCGGTACTCTTCTTGCCGTCATACATCAAGCAGTTGATGAATTTACCAGCCAACAAGGATTGGTGCTTTGGATCGGGGCGAAGCGATTCGCGACTTGCTGTGATCTTTCCCATAACTTACTACTTAGCTATTTCCTGAAGTGAACAATTGAATCTGGCACTGGTGTATGTGGCGCGGCTGTGCTGGGCATGCCAGCTCACGCGGCAGGCTCGAGCACCGACCACTAAGGCTTCTTAGCGCCATAGCGGCTGCGAGCTTGCTTGCGACCGTCGACGCCGAGCGTATCGCGCGCTCCACGCACAATGTGATAGCGCACGCCTGGCAAATCGCGGACTCGTCCACCACGCACCAGCACGATCGAGTGCTCCTGCAGGTTGTGGCCTTCGCCGGGAATGTAAACTGTGACTTCTTTGCCGTTCGACAAGCGAACCCGCGTGATCTTCCGCAGGGCCGAGTTAGGCTTCTTCGGCGTCATCGTGCGAACCTGGATACACACCCCTTGCTTCTGTGGGCATTTCTCCAATACGATCGACTTGGTAGTCGTACGTTGGACCACTCGATTGCGTTTGACCAGTTGATTAATTGTTGGCATGTTCCCTTTTCCGGCCTAAATTTTTACTTGTAGCTGGCTGTGGTTTTGTGCAGTCACTGCAGGTACCAGAGGTGGGACTCGAACCCACACGTCCTTGCGGACACTGGATTTTGAGTCCAGCGCGTCTGCCATTCCGCCACTCTGGCAAATAGGAGGCGGCGAGTGATTGGTGAATTATCGCCGATTCGTAGCACAAAATGTATCCGACAGCCCATGTTTACCACAAGCCCCGATGGCATCAATTCGGCAACTTTCCAGCCCTGGGTGATGGAAAGCTGATGATTTTTGGCCCACAATCTGCTATCTCTTGTGCATTGGCCGTTTGCTCAGTCAATTTAGCAGCTTTCACTCTCCCTTAGGATGGCTCAGTCATGTTCTTCGACCCGATGTTTTTGCTGTTCATCGCTCCAGCCTTCCTGCTGGCCATGTACGCGCAGTGGAAAGTCAAGTCAGCGTATGCCCAGATGAGCCAAGTCCGCGCGTCGATGAGCGGCTACCAGGCGGCGCGACGCGTCCTGGATGCCGGCGGACTGCAAAACGTAGAGATAGAGCAAGTGCCAGGGCATCTCTCCGACCACTACGACCCGCGCGGAAAAGTTCTACGGTTGAGCCCAGAGGTATATAGCGGCAGTTCCATGGCATCGGTCGGCATCGCCGCCCACGAAGCGGGGCATGCGCTGCAGGATGCGCGGAATTATGCCCCACTGGTGATTCGCAATTTAGCTGTCCCGGCTGCCAATTTTGGGAGCAGCATCGGTACCATTTTACTGATGGTCGGGATGGTAATGGTCATTTCCACCGGCGCTTCGGTGCTCGGCAAGTGGGTTTTCTTAGCTGGCATTGTCGCCTTCGGAGCCACCGTAGCCTTTCAGTTGATCAATCTACCTGTCGAATTCGACGCCAGTGCACGTGCCAAGACTCAGCTAGTGAATCTGGGGATCGTTTCGGGGGCCGACCTGCACTATGTCAGCCGCGTGCTCAATGCGGCCGCTCTGACCTATGTGGCTGCTACGTTGCAAGCCGTGCTGACGCTGCTGTATTACGTCATGCGTTACATGCAAGCCACGCGTGATTAATCGAGTGCGGGCCGCCTGGTGCACTGCCTGCTGGCTATCGCATTTATGAGGCTGCCAAGCATTGTAGCTGTGCTGCACATCGTCCGAGCATCAGCACGCGCTCGGCTGCAGAGAACGCCCCAACGGCAAGTGCTGGTTTTGTGCCGCGTCGCAGCTCCTTGTAGTGCTGCGACTTGCCGCCGCTTTACCGCACGCTCAGTTGTAGACAGCACCAAACGGTAGGTGCTTTTTCTGCGCCGCGTGGCAGCTCCTTGTAGTGCTGCGACTTGTCGCCGCTTTGGCATAAGCCTGGCTGCAGCGAATCCCAAACGGTAAGTGCTATCTGTGGCCCGCGCCGCAACTGTTTGTAGTGCTCCGACGCCGCCCAGACGCAGCACATCCCAGGCTACCTCTAACCAGCAGCCTGGGGGAAGCTCGGCATCGGGCCGGCAGAATTCCCCGGTCTGCAATGCTGCAATCGGGGAGAAGGGCCGAAAATAATTGGTCTTGGACGCAGTTTAGCGCTTGCTGAACTGAGTTCCACGACGGGCACCGTGTAGACCTGGCTTCTTGCGTTCCTTCATGCGGGAATCGCGAGTTAGGAAGCCGTCGTCCCGGAGAGGCTGGAAGTGCTCTTCGTTCATACCGCACAGGGCACGCGCGATCGCCATGCGAATGGCACCCGACTGGCCTGTTAGTCCACCACCGCTGACGCGGACGATGACGTCGACGCTATCGGTCTGGCCAACATGAGCCAGCGTTTGCAGCACGTCTTGTTGGTGTTGGTCCGTGGGGAAGAACACTTCGAGCGGCTTGCCGTTGATCAGGATTTTTCCGGTACCGGGGCGAACGCGCACTCGAGCCACTGCGGACTTACGGCGGCCAGTACCCAAGCAATCTCCGTTAATTTTGTCTTTTTTGATGGCTACCATGTGGTTCTCAGAATCCTAAGTGATGTGCAGTGATGCAGTGTGTGCGTTGTCTTGGAGGTGCGCGGCTGACGGGGTTGGTTGATCAGTCGCGGTGGATTGGATTAGGACGCCTTCTTGCCCAATTCGATCGTTTCGCATTGTTGGGCTTGGTGCGGGTGCTCGCCACCAGCGTAGACCTTAAGCTTGCTAAGCATTTGTGTAGCCAGCTTGTTTTTGGGGAGCATGCGGCGCACGGCGTGAATGATTAGGTCC
>JBEBXX010000391.1:0-3726 GCA_040391435.1 Aureliella helgolandensis
CGCACCTGCGCCTCTTCACGTCTTGAGGTGCTGCACTTCAAAATTGAATCCGCCGCCTCGTTGACTTTACTGCGCGGCTTCGCCTGTGCGATCTCTGATGTCCGGATTGCCAATTGGCAAAAACGCGTGTTGTCGGACAGGATCGGCGGTATGCCGACCTCAGTACGAAGCGCTTTCCCCATGGTTTTCCAAGTCACCTGAGAGCCGTCAAGCATTTCCTTACCGGTGCGAATGCAGCGCAGGGCGACATCTACGGTGGCAGCTAGCCGAACGGATTCGGCAAACGCTGTGGGTCTCACGAGATATTCAAGATCGGTCTGCTCCGGATGGTCCACCGTAATGGGCTTTCCGAGCACCTCGTACAACTCTTGGAAGAATTCTTCGCCAGCTGTCGATGGGACCCACAACGTTCGGCGAGTCATACGCTATCCGTCGAATGAGGACGGCAAAATACGACTCGGTCGATCCGAGCTAGCGCGGACTCCCAGCTATTCGGTGATTGAGCCATGGACATCGCCGCCTTGATTGGACCTTCGACGCTAGCCTCTGACATGTTAGGCGGGTAGCGCAACTCCATTAGCGACTATTTTATCGTTGTTCTGGAATCTGGCCCACCCTTGTGACCGAAGCACGCACGCGGGGCATTGGCCACACCCGTACCCCCAGTCATGCAACTGTGTCCGATCGCCGCGATAGCAGGTATGTGTCTCCCGCTGGATAATGCGCACCAATTCGTCCCCACCGAGATCTTGAGCGAGCGCCCAACTCTGAGCCTTATCCATCCACATCAGAGGCGTATGGATGACGAAGGGAGCATCAGTGCCAAGATTTATCGCAACCTGGAGCGCTTTGATGGTGTCGTCTCTGCAGTCCGGATAGCCAGAGAAGTCGGTCTCGCAGACGCCGGTGATGATGTGCTTCAATCCGCGGCGATACGCTAACGCGGCGGACAGAGTAAGGAATAGAAGATTGCGGCCTGGTGCAAATGTGTCGGGCAGATTCTCACTTCGCATTAGGGCAGCGGCACCACCGGTGAGGGGTGATTGGCTGATCTGCCCGAAAATCCCTGCATCGTATACGTGGTCATCGCCGAGACGGCTTTGCCAATCGCGGTTCAGAGCCGCAATCTTATCGCGAACCGTATGTCGAACCGCCATTTCGATGTTGTGCACCTGCCCGTAGTTGAAGCCGACAGTCTCCACGTGGCCAAAGCGATTCAAGGCCCATGCCAGACAAGTGGCAGAATCCTGTCCACCCGAGAACACCACTAGCGCACCATTGCGATTTAGTGGATTGATCTTCATGCCGCTGCCTCCATGACTTGGGGTCCGTAGTACTCACAGCCCTCGCCGTTTTGTTGGCGCTTGACCATCACGCGATGCAGTTGCGGCAGATCAACCAGCTTGGCCCACACGAACGCCGCGATGTTCTCCATCGTGGGCGGCCCGAGTTCCTCGACGTCGTTGAGAAATCTGTGATCAAGATCAGCGTGCACTGTCTGAAGACGCCGCTCAAGATCTCCCATGTCAACCACCCAACCGAGCTCGGTGCGAGGGCCACGGACCCAGACTTCGACCTGATAGGAGTGGCCGTGCAACCGCCGATAGCGCGGGTCACCCCCAGGTCCTGCATCGAGTTGATGGGCCGCATCAAAGCGGAACTCTTTCCACACATTGAATAGTGGGATAGTCATGGGATCCCCAAGTATTTGTGCATTTGCATGCTCAGCCGCCATTTTGGATTGGACTTGCAGTAATCGACGGTGGCCTGTGTGTTTCCTTCGCGCTGCTCGCCGTCCATGGGCTGCAGGAAGTAGTGGTCGGCTTGGATGTGACCAAACTGCTCCGGCATCGCATTTGGCTGCGGGAACACGAGCTTGAGTTCATTTGCTCGCATCAGCCGGACTGGGGCTGTGCCCTTGGGACTGACTGTAATCCAGTCAATTCCCCGTGGGGGCTGCAGTGTGCCATTGGTTTCGACTGCGCATTTGAACCCCAAGGCGTGCAGCGCCCGTATCAAGGACTCGTCGAGTTGCAGTAGTGGCTCACCACCGGTGAACACAACTAAGCGATGCTCCGTCACTTGATGCGGCCAGAGATCTGCGATCCGGTACGCCAGCGAACCGTCATTAGGATACTTGCCCCCGTTGACCCCGTCGGTACCTACGAAATCGGTATCGCAGAAAGTGCATTGTGCAGTCGCTCGGTCTTGCTCGCGCCCTGACCATAAATTGCAGCCAGCGAAGCGGCAGAACACTGCGGGACTACCGGCATGGAAGCCCTCGCCTTGAAGGGTGTAGAAGATTTCCTTAACCGAGTACATTGCTGTTGGCCGGTCGCGGCCCCTCAACTACGCGTTGCGCATTGCGAACTAGATAGAAGGCCAGCATCTTCCAATCCGACGATACGTTCTGCAGGCTATTCCAGCGGCGGCGTTCCGGCCCAAACTCCCATTCGCCATCGGTCCAGGCCGTCATTGGCCTCAACGCTGTTAACGGCTCAATGAACTGCTCCCGCTTCGTGGCACCCGTAGCCGCGTGCAAGTACTCCATAACGAACCCCATCGAAATGACCCCGACTCCATGAACGAGGCGGGAGGTCTTCGGTGTATGGTCGTTCCAAGCGTCGTGAAATACATGCTTGACCGCATGGAAGAATTCACTGATCAGATCAACTCCCTTTGTGTGCAGAAGCTTCGAGTCACTTCCATAGAGGCGCAGCGCACCGTCCGATAGGGAGTTCATCAATACGCGTTGCACAATCGTGTCGCGAATGACGCCGTAAGGGTTTGTTTGACCCTGAATCACTCCTCGGAGCGAGGAGCCACGGCGATAATTCAGCAACTCGACCAGAGTCGCAGCCTCAGCACGCGACTGATAGCGATGCGGCAGTCCACCGACACTTGGCAACAGTTCGTAGATGAGCCCTTTTGGCAGGGGCTTTGTGTTGTTGATCAGGATGAACTGGCGACGCAACTCCTCTTCCGTCTCACAAATGAAGGCCGAAACGGGAACCTGGAAGTCAGGACGATTGATTTCGTTCAGCGCACTGAATCGCTGCTGCCCGTCCACGATCCAGCCAGGAGCACCCTCCGAAATGTCGATGGCCAACTCGTGCCCTGTGCTTGTCTTCTTGATGGAAGCTCGATCTACAAATCCGAGCACAATCGGATTTGCCAGGATGGCGTCTTCGCGAAGCAGGTAATCACCGATCTCGCGGATGTGGCCTGCAATCTGCGGCCGTTGAAACCCGCTAGGGGTCCCATCTGCTGTGCGCGTTAGGCGATCGATCTTCGCGATTTTGGAAATCTCGGCAGCTGTCGACACGAAGAAGGCTACTTTTGCATTACGCGCCTGCTCCGGAACCAGGGCGTTGAACGTGAGACGGGTCATGCGGCGTGCCTGTGAGCAAGAAGATGCTGATAGAAGACATGCAGGTTATGCATGCCACGACGTTTGTTTCGATTGCTGTTACGAAAGAGCAGCGCCTCTACGCCGCCTTCGCGGCACACCCGACAAGTACATTTTTTCCATGGTTTGTCGCTCAGCGTGCGACGGTAGATCTCACGTTGCTTGATCAATGCCCGCAGTTGACTGACTTCGTCGTGATCTTCATGCCAGTTGAGTGCCTTCCAGTATTCGAGAATCCGGTCTAACGCCTTGTCGATTTCCAACTCACCCGCCACATGCTGGCGGATGGCTTCAAGCGCACCGATCTCCAGTTTTAA
>JBEBXX010000392.1:0-3724 GCA_040391435.1 Aureliella helgolandensis
TGTGTTTGTACAGATACGCCAGCACCTTGGCCTCGTCGGCATCCTTGCGCAGCGGCATATCGATGCGGATGTCTTCAGTCGACAGATCGCGCACGTCTTCGATAAGTGGCATCTTGCTGCTGACTATTATTTCAGCGATGCGCTCGACCAACACCGACTTGTTGACGGCGTAAGGGATCGACGTGATCTGCAGCGTCTTGCCGCCTTTGGCATCGGTCACGGTGACCGTCGTGCCGCGCAGCTTAATAGATCCCTGGCCGGTACTGTAGATCTCGCGCAGCTCCTCTTTGGTGTTAATGATCTGTCCGCCGGTGGGGAAGTCAGGCCCCTGCACCGCGTCGTTGGCTACCAATTGATAGTCTTTGATCTCTGGATCGTTCAACAGCTTGAGCAGCGCGCGGCACACCTCACCTAAATTGTGCGGGGGAATGTTTGTAGCCATGCCCACGGCAATGCCCGTCGATCCATTGACGAGCAAGTTTGGCAAGCGGGTGGGGAGCACGACGGGTTCTTGCCGCGAGTTATCGTAGTTGGCTTTGTGCGGTACGATCTGGCTGCCCAAGTCATGCAGCAGCTCCGAGGCGGCGGCGGTCATGCGGCATTCGGTATACCGCGGCGCGGCGGGATTATCTCCATCGATGGAACCGAAATTTCCAATGCCATCGATCAGCGGCTGCCGCATGGCCCAGGGCTGCGCCATGCGGACCAGCGCATCGTAGACAGACACGTCGCCGTGGGGATGGTAATTGCCCGTCACGTTGCCGCAGACGAACATGCATTTGCGCGGCTTGGCCTCGAACGTGATCCCGAGCTGGCTCATGGCGTAGAGTATTCGGCGCTGCACCGGCTTGAGCCCATCGCGGACGTCTGGCAAGGCCCGGCTAGTGATTACCGACAGCGAGTAGTTGAGGTAGCGATCTTGGGCCGCGTCGCGCAGCGAGATTGGTTCAATTTGTTGCAGAGCAACGTTTTCGAACAACTGCGACGTGGTGCCTGCCCCCCTGCTCTTGCGCTTACCGGGTGACGAGCCGTTCTTACCAGGTTTTCCATCTGCTCCCAAACGCTTTGGCATGTGTTTCCTTCATCCTCCCTGCGTGTCCAGTGTCCCTGCGCGCTACGTGTCATCAAGATACACCATCGACTGTCGAACCCCTCCGGCATGGTGCGAGCCCAGGGAGCTGCGATTATGATAACTAGGTTATCTTTTCCAGTTTACCCGTGTCGGTTAAATTCGGTTGAATACGCAAAATGTTCGACTTGAGATGAGTGGGCATAACGGGAGATAAGCCAACGAGGCAATCTGCCCAAGCTCGCCAAATTACAGTCAACTGCTTCTTGCCCAAGTTCCGATTCATAGCCCAGGTGGTGCCGAGTTGATGCGTCACCGAGTTTGGGACGCATGACCCCACGGAAGGAACACGAACCATGATCAAACGTTTTAGCTTACTCAGTCTGGTGGCCCTGGCAGCTCTGAGCATGACTCAGTCGGCGGCCGCACAGGACTACTATGCCAATGCTCCACGATTGTTTGTCAATCAGTACACGCAAGGCTATGCCAATCAGGCTACGGCGGAAATGTATGTAGCCCCCGTTCCCACACCAGCTTGGGTTGGGCATACCTATTACACCTATCAGCCGCTTTATCCCCACGAAATGATGTACACGCATCATCGCCGTTATCATAGTTACTATGACAATGGACGTGGACTCAACAGCACCAAGGTCCATTACTCGCCATCGGTGCACGGCATCATTTCCAGCAAATTTGGATCGATCCTGCCGCGCCCGTAGGCCCACGCTTCATGCCACAAGGGAATTTCTCCATGCACATTCGAATTCTGCTCGGGACGTTGATTGCAGGTTTAGTACTGCAGACAACCGTCATGGCTCAGCGCCCGTTTTCGCGTCTAGGTGGCTTGGGGCCCGCCACCCGCGGCGATGCCTGGGCTCAACAAGCTGCGGCGGGACAGCCCTGGCACGGACAGTATTATTATCTGCCCTACGGACAGCCCACGGCATTGGTCGTGCCGCCGACCGCCGTCACGCAACAGAATTATTCCTGGGGCGTGTCACAGAATACCATGACCCCTATCTATCACCAGTTCGGTTATGCAGCCACACCGTCGGCCGGGGGCGTGTTTTATGCCACACCGCGTTGGCCGAGCCACACCGACCAATTCGGCGTCTATCCGGTTCGCGCACCTTGGTAGAGTTCGGTCGGTAGAGTTCGGGCGAGGTCCGTCGAGGCCAACCCGCCGCCTAGGCAACCAGCCGGCGGGGGCGCGACTGAGCTGAACCCTGCAGTTTTCCGATCAATTGCAAACAACCATACAGGACTTCGCTGATCTCGATGGCGTTGATACTGCTGGTCAATGTCCGCCGCGCACCGCGTCGCTGGTCGGGTAGAATCGTACTTTGAATGGCCACATGTTGATTGCCGTAAGGGCCAACCTCGTCGGCCCAAGTTGGGCCAAACAGTCCCACGCAGGGAGTGTTGACGGCGCTGGCTATGTGCAGCGGTGAGGTGTCACCGGTAATCAGCAGCTCACAGCGTCGAATGATCTCTACCAATTGTCGAAGCGAGGTGGCCGGGGCGGCTACCGCGGCACCTCCGCCCTGCGCCACGACTTGTTCAGCCATGGCCTGTTCCTCGTCGCCGGCCCACACAACCAGCGATCGCAAGTTGTGCTGTTGCCAAAGTTGCTGAGCAATCCACCCGAAGCGCTCCGGGGGCCATCGCTTGGAGACCCAGCCTGCGCCCACGTTCATGGCTACCCAGCGTTGCCCGCCGGCCGCGCAGCAGGGACGGCAGTCGAAACCCATGTGCAGGCTCGGTGCGCAACTCAACTCCAGCTCCTGCAGCGTTTGCTCTACCGATTGCGCAGCCGATTCAAAAACCGGCATCTGAAATTCTCCGGCCCCCGGCGCGACCTCACACCAGGGACTGAGCAACTGCAAATAAGTATCCACCATGTGCCGCGCGGTTCGCGCCACGCGGTGGGTGGCCATCCAGGGTGCCAGTTCGCGCGCGTGCGAGTAGTCGAAGCCGATTCTCAGCTTGCTACCGCTCAGTCGCCCCAGCAGGCTGCTCTTGCTCAACCCCTGAGGATCGAACACCAGGTCGAACCGTTGGCGGTGCTGCAGCTCGCTGCGCAGGTGCTTCCAGCTATTAGGGCGTCCCAGCCAGCCTCGCTCCACCCGATAGACCTCGTCGATCGCCGGATGTTCTTCGAGCAGCGTTGCGGCGGCACAGTCTACGGCCCATGTAACGTGGCAAGAGGGCCATAACTGCTTGATCTTCACCGCTAGCGGCATTGTGAGTATGCAGTCGCCAATGGCGCTTAAGCGAGTGATCAGCACGCGTTCAGGAGCGATGCTGTTGGACTGGTCGAAGGTTGGTAATTTCACCACCCGAAAACTCCTGTGCGCAAGTGGATACCCGAGCTTGCCGCCCTAGGGACGGTGCCAATCGTTGGAAGGCTAGGCTAGCTGATTAGCCTGCCCTGGCTCAAGGCGAATATCCGCTGTTTGCGACAACGCGGCGGCAGAAGGACCAAGCTGTAATCCGCTGTGTGCGATCGACTCTTATTTCTAAAAACTTTCATTTGCTGCACCAATGCTGCCATTGGGAGCGTTGCGTCGTCCAGGTAGTCCTCTAGAATTACGGTTCTTTCATGCTGGCTACCGTGGATCGCTGGCGCATACCGAAGTCTTTTGCACGAGT
>JBEBXX010000393.1:0-3712 GCA_040391435.1 Aureliella helgolandensis
CACCTGGGCCGAATACAAGAAGTACTTTGAAAAAGATGCGGCTCTGGCCCGCCGCTTTCAAGTTGTCAAAGTCGAAGAGCCCACTGAGGCGGTGGCCATCGAAATGATCCGAGGCCTGACGGACACGCTAGAGACGCATCATCGCGTGCGAATTTTAGATGAAGCTATCGTGGAAGCAGTCAAACTGTCAAGCCGATATATCGGTGGTCGGCAGCTACCTGATAAAGCGGTCAGCCTCATCGACACGACCTGCGCAAGAATTGGCATCAGCCAAGCCTCATCACCGCCGGCGCTGGAGAATGCAAAGCGCAGGATGGAACAATTAAAAATCGCACATGGCATCCTTGAACGCGAGATGGCCACTGGTGCCGAACACAATTCGCAACTGCTGGAAATCGCCAGCGAACTGGCGGCGACGGAACAAGCCTTCGGCGAATTACAGCAGCGCTGGAATCAAGAAAAAGAATTGGTCGCACAGATCGACGCCTTGGCAACGCTGCTGGAGGCCAAACCGAGTCTCGAAACGCCCGCCTCAGCCGACTCGCCAGCTCCAGCAACTTCCGCAACACTGTCTGAGGCCCAGCGGGCTGAAAAGCTGCAAGAGTACCAAACCACAACCAAAGCACTGCGTTCTCTACAAGGTGAGCTGCCACTGGTCCATCCCTGCGTCGACTGTCAAGCCATTGCAGAGACTGTGGCCGCCTGGACAGGCATTCCAGTCGGACGCATGGTAGCCAACGAGATCAACACCGTCCTGCAGTTGGATCAATTGATGGGACAACGCATCGTTGGACAATCGCACGCGCTGGATCGCATCGCGCAGGCCATCCGCACCTCGCGTGCGCAGTTGTCCGATCCTGGAGCACCGATCGGCGTCTTTTTGCTGGCTGGAACGAGCGGTGTTGGAAAAACGGAAACTGCCATAGCACTGGCTGAACTTCTATACGGCGGCGAGCAAAATATGACAACGATCAACATGTCAGAATTCAAAGAGGAACATAAGGTTTCTCTGCTCATGGGCTCGCCCCCCGGCTACGTAGGCTATGGTGAGGGGGGTGTCTTGACCGAAGCTGTGCGCCGCAAGCCCTACAGCGTGATCTTGTTAGACGAGATGGAAAAGGCCCATCCCGGAGTGCAAGATATTTTCTACCAAGTCTTCGACAAGGGGACGATGAAGGACGGCGAGGGGCGAGATATCGACTTCAAAAACACCGTGATCTTAATGACCACCAATGCGGGAACTGACTTGATCAAGGCACTTTGCAGCGATGCCGAAACATCTCCCGAGCCCGATTCTTTTCTGCAAGCCGTCTTTCCAGAATTGCTTAAAACTTTCAAGCCAGCTTTTCTGGGCCGCACTACCATCATCCCCTACTATCCGCTCAATGATGAAGTGCTCAAGCGAATTGTGGGACTGAAGCTTGGCAAGATCGCGCGGCGGATTCGCGAACATTATGGAGCAGAAATGGTCTACGATGCCGAGCTGATCAACACCATCGGTGAGCGCTGTAAGGAGGTTGACACCGGCGCTCGCAATATCGACCACATCCTGACGCGTTCGCTCCTGCCTGAGCTATCGAGCGCTTTCTTAGCCAAGCTAGCCGCAGGTGAGGAGATTACCAAGGTCCACATTGGCATCGACGACGCTCAGGCTTTTGCATATGAGCTGAGCTGAAGGAGTCGGCGATCAACGCGCTAAGACCCGCGCTAAGACCCGCGCTAAGACGCTCGTTGAGACACGCGTTTAAAGGCTCGTTTAAAGGCGCGTTTAGAGGCTCGCTGCCCAAAAACGAAAAAGATGACTACTGCCAAGCAACAAAGCCGCGGTGCTTGCGAGAACTGTAGTGTCAGGCAATGGGCACCTTAAGTCGCTTCGGTTGTTCGAGGCGTAGCCCAAGCGGGCACCAAGCCCAACACAACTGCATCAAAGGATCGGGAACATGGCTGCTTTTATTAAATTTGACGGTGTCGATGGAGAATCTCAGCACAAGGATCACAAAAACTGGAGCGACTTAGAAAGCTTCGCGCAGACCGTGCACAAGCCCGGCTCCGGTGGAACCGGCGCGGCCCGTCGCCGGGGAAGCGTCATGCTGGAAGACCTCCAGTGCTCGAAACTGCTGGACAAGTCCAGCCCCAAGTTGGCTGAATCCGTCTGTCTCGGTAAGGTATTTCCGAAAGTGGAAATCGAGTGCACCGTCTCCACCACCGACGCTGGGCAAGAGATGTACTATCGCTACGAACTGAAAAACGTTCTAGTCACCTCTTACAACGTCTCGGGTAGTGGCCAAGACAAACCACACGAGAGCTTCAGCTTGAACTTTGAGGAGATCAAGGTGACGTACGTTGAAATGGATTCGAAAGGCAAGAAGAAGGGCAATGTCGAGTATGGCTGGAAAGTCGAAGAAGCCGAAAAGGCTTAGTCGGTGGCTCCGCAGACCGACCGCTGCTCGGTCCCGACCACGCTTTACAATTTTGGGCAGACGCGAGCTGAACTCCCGTCTGCCTCTGCGTGGCCGCGACGCCGCTTGGCTGGCCAGCGGCCTACATGCTTTTAATTGCATGCTTTCAATTCTGCTCCGCAACGGCCAGCGGATCGTTGCTTTCGCTAGACGGAGCTGCGGCTGAATACCCAGCCCAACACCAGTGCTCCGACGACGATGCGATAGATCGCAAAAGGTGCAAAGCCGCGACGTGTGACCCAGCCCATGAACCAAGCGATCACGCCCCAGGCGACAAGGAAGCTCACGGCAAAGCCGACCGCCAGCACCTGCCACTGATGCGGCGTCATGGCCATTTCGGACTTGAGCATGAACTGCAGCAGCTTGTAGCCAGTGGCGGCAAACATGACCGGGATCGATAAGAAAAAACTGAACTCTAACGCAGCCGGCCGCGATAGACCCATGACTTGGCCACCGGCGATGGTCGCCATCGAGCGGCTCACGCCAGGGAAAGCGGCCGAGAAAATCTGAGTCAAACCGATGACCACCGCTTGCCGCAAAGTCATCGACTCCATCCGCTCGGTCGTCGCGCGACCGCTGTACCGCCTGTCGACGATCCACATCACGATCCCACCGATGATCAGCGCTGCGCCGATGATGGGCAAACTCTCCAAATTCTCCCCGATGAATTTGTCCATCAGCAGGCACGGAATGGCTGTTACCACAAAGCTGATCAGCACCAGCGCCAATGGGTGATTCCACCAACGGTGCTGCCCGTCACTGCCGCTAGGAAAAGTTTTTAGAAAGCCCACAAGACGGCCGCGGAAATAGACCAGCACGGAGAGAATCGCCCCCAACTGAATCACGATCGCAAACATCTTCCAATAGCTATCCCCCAGCGGCAGAGCTAGCAGGTCTTGAGTAATGCGAATGTGGGCCGTCGAACTGACCGGCAGAAATTCAGTCAATCCCTCGATCACGCCGATAATTAAGGCGGCTAGATAATCGTTCACAGACTTCTCGGATCTTTGTTTCAGAGTAACGCGGCGTGTGACCTAGTCTTAAAGACTACAGCCAATTATGTTTGCTACTGCCCCAACTTGTCCGCCAAGTCCGCTGTTCGGACTCGCAATCGATCGAGCTCCATGAGGTTTATTCCATGCCTGACAAAAGTACCGGTTTTACCAGCGATGTGATCAATTGGACACGCGGATTGTGCCTGGGGGCGGCCGATATTGTGCCAGGAGTTTCCGGTGGGACAATAGCATTGATTC
>JBEBXX010000394.1:0-3707 GCA_040391435.1 Aureliella helgolandensis
CGTACTCAACGGTACCGCTGTCTGGGTGCTCGACCTGAACCAGCCGGTTTTCGCAGTTCCACGTATTCGTCGTGATATCACTGCTGGGCTCCTCGATCGTCAGACGGTTGCCTGTGGCATCATACGTGTACGTCGTGATGCCCGAAGGGTCTTCGGCTGTAAGCAAGCGATTGGCATCATCGTACGTGTAGGTCGTCACATCGCTGGTGACTTCATCCACATGCTGCACGCGGTTGCCCGCTGCATCGTAGGCGGTCGACGCCGAACCGGTCTGCAGCGGCGAGCCGTCCAGCGGTAGCGTGTCCCAAGCGCTGAGCGTCAACGCGTCCCACTGCACAAGTGCCATGGTCGACCAGCCCATCCCCGTGGACAGCAGCAAGTAGTAATCGGCCTCAAGCTGCCCCTGTGCATCGAATGACCACTCGGACATCTGCCCCAAGTGGTCCACCACACTAGTGCGACTGCCCACGCGATTCAGACCGTACGCGTAAGAGCTCAGTACGGCAGACCGGCGGCTCACGCCGCCGGCAAAGATGTGCCGCCCGCTGGGCTACAGATCAGTAGGTGAGGCAACGGGGCACTCTACTGTCTTGGCGGGTGTGGCGAGAGCGTTGCAGATCGCAGAGCTCGATTCGACGCGAGAAGCGATGTGGCGACAGTTCCAAGTCAGTGGACAAAGTAGCAATATCATTTTGTGGAACTAGCTACTCAAAGCGAGAATGAGCAGCATGCACAGCCTTCCCGACCTGATGTCACTCTTTGCAGGCGGCGAATTGCTCGATAAGCTTGCGAGCTGCACGCAGTCCATCTACGGCCGCTGTGACGATGCCGCCCGCGTAGCCGGCACCCTCGCCAACAGGATAGACCCCAGGCAAGCCTGGGACCTGATAGGACTGGCGGTCCCGATCGATGCGGACGGGTGAACTGCCGCGCATCTCTGGGCCGACCAGCACAGCGTCCGGTAGATATTTGCCCTTCCATTTGGCATTCATGATAGGCAATCCCGCCAGGATAGCCTGCGCAATAACGGGTGGTAGCAAGCTCTGGAGATTGCGTGGTGCCACGCCACGCTCGTAGGACGACTCGATGGTCGCATTCGCCGCTGGTGTGCGCGCAGCCAAAAAGTCTACCGCGCGCTGCACGGGCGCTGCGTAATTGCCACCCGTGCTGTGAAACGCCAGCGATTCGTACTTGCGCTGAACTTCCACGCCGGCCAGCGGATGGTCGCTACCAAATTGATGGGGTTCCAACGTGACCACCAATCCGCTATTGGCGAAGGGCGTGTTGTGCCGCGAATTGCTCATGCCATTGGAGCAAAACATGTTCGGCTCCGAGACGCTCGGTATCACGATACCTCCCGCGCACATGCAGAAGGTGAACAAATCAGGCTGCCCCTTGGCGACGAGTGTATAGTCGGCTGCACCAAGTTGCTCTAGATATTCTGGACGCCCGTACTTGTGCTCATTGATCAGCGACTGAGGATGTTCAATGCGCAGGCCGAGCTGGAAGGCTTTCTGACGCAGGGGAAAGCCGGCCTGCAGCAGCATGTGGTACGTGTCGCGCGCACTGTGTCCCATGGCTAACAACACGTGCGACGTTTCAATCGTGCCGGTGGAGGTCACGAGCCCGCGCAGCGTTTGGCCTTCAAATCTCAGCCCATCGAGTCGGCAGCCAAAGCGATACTCGCCGCCAAGCGCCTCGATCTTGCGGCGAAAATTTCGACAAATCATCGGCAGTTTATTGCTGCCCAGATGCGGCCGATGCTCGTACACCAACGACGGACGCCCACCACACTCAACGAATCGCTCGAGCACCCAATCGACATCGGCGCCCGCGATGCGGCAGGTGAGCTTGCCATCGCTGAAACAGCCTGCCCCCCCTTCACCGAACAGATAATTGTTCTCCGTATCCAGCTCTCCGCCGCGATCGAATTGGCGGATGGCAGGCACGCGCTCCTTTACAGCCAGTCCACGTTCCAAAATGATTGGCCGATAACCATGCAGGGCCAAGTAATAGCCCGCCAGCAGGCCGGCGGGGCCTGAACCCACGATAACGGGCCGATGCGGCAGCGGCGTCGTGCCGGGGACTGGATCAAAGAATGTTTCCGCCTTGTAAGGCTCCACTCGAACGTCGCTGGCGTGCCGCGGCTTGATGGCATCGGCCACGTCGACCACTAGCGAGTACACAAACTCCAGCGAATCGCGCTGCCGCGCATCGAGGCTCTTGCGCAGAATTTTGAATGAACGGACATTTTCGGCGCGAACACCGATGGCTCTGGCCGCGCGCTGAGACAAATCCGATTCGGGGGATTCGATGCGCGCGCGGAAATTGGTAATTCGCAGGAGCATAGGTGTGAGCCGGCTCTAAAAGGATAAAGTGTAGTCAAAGTTGGGCATGCGATTGGGCGGTCGATCTAATTTTACGGTTCGTCGGCGGTGATTGCGCCTGCCTCTCTCCAGCCGGCGGTCCCAGTCGCCGCCCCGCGCCAATCTGGGCAGATCGCCAAGGGTGGCTGCCAACGATAAACTATGTGCAGTGCAATAAGGTGCGTAATAAGGTCGCCACGCGAGCCGCTCCGCCTGAGCCTCGATCAATCAATTCGAGCAACCAATTCGACCAACCACTTCGACCGAGCGTTCGCGAAGCGCTTTTGAAAACCGAAACCATGATTCAAATCGGCAGAACGTACAGCTTAAGTGTGGTCAAGGAGACCCAGTTCGGAGTCTATTTGGACGCCGGAAATTTAGGCGAAATACTCCTCCCCTCGAAGCACACTCCAGACCTCGTGAGCGTCGATGATACGCTCGATGTTTTTCTGTACTTGGACTCAGAAGATCGGCCGGTGGCGACTACGCAAATCCCCAAAGCGGAGGTTGGCGACTTTGCTTACCTGCAAGTCAAAGACAACACGCACATCGGCGCATTCTTGGATTGGGGGTTGGACAAAGACGTCTTGGTCCCGTTTGCAGAGCAGCACCGGCCGATGAATGTGGGTGATTCCTACCTCGTGTTTCTGTATCTCGATAACCAAGGCCGCATCGCCGCGACATCAAAAATCGACAAAATCGTAGCGGATGATGACCAACACGATTTTCATCCGCAGCAAGCAGTCGATTTAATTATCGCCAATAGTACGGAACTGGGCTTCAAAGCCATTGTAAATCACAGCCATTGGGGCTTGCTGTACAAAGATGAAGTCGACCAACGCCTCAGCTTCGGGCAGAGCATTCAGGGCTATATCAAACATATCCGCGACGACGGAAAAATTGACTTGAGCCTTAAGAGCGGTCAACAAATCCGCGACGATTATAACCAAGTCATCCAAGACTATCTGCGAGATCATGACGGGTTTGCGCCCCTGCATGACAAGTCCCCACCGGAACAAATTGCCGGTCTATTGGGAATGAGCAAGGGACAGTTCAAGAAAGCAGTGGGGGCGTTGTATAAGCAGAGGATCATCACGATTGAAACGCATGGAATCCGGTTGGTTTGAGGGTTGGGTGGGGAGTGAGCGGAGTGGAGAGGAGATGCAGGGCAAGCAGCGTTGAGGTGAGGTGAGGTGAGGTGAGGTGATGCAGAGGGAGTGAGGGAGAGCAAGGATCGCGGAGCGATCCACGACATTGGAGGGCAAGGATCGCGGAGCGATCCACGACAATGTTAGTGCCTGAAGAGAATGCCGAAATCGAGAGCGTCGGCGCTCACGCGAT
>JBEBXX010000395.1:0-3693 GCA_040391435.1 Aureliella helgolandensis
TATTGAGGCTGGCCATTAAACGCAGCCACGATTGGCTGGCCGGCAGTGCAACAACCCGTGCCAGCGGACTGAGAGTGCCTACGTACACCGATTGGCAACACAGAGCCGCGGATCACATTGCGCACAGTCAGCCTGTCCGAGGCCTGGAGAGAAGGGCAGGTTAGCTGCGGCTCAACAATGAACCTAGCGATTTCGACCTTCCAATTCTTCAAGTTCGATCAGTTGGGACGGCGGTTAGAAGATGTTTGGTTAAAAATCGGAGCCTGGCGTGGGCCGGTGACACCAGCCGATGCCTGAGTAGAACCTGCGCCAAGTGGGAACCGCATCCAGGCCGCTGCATCTTCTAACCATCGCCTATGAGCCGCCGGATTTTGGCACCGCTCTATCGTCGCGTAGGGCGGATTTGCACGGGCAGGCCGTAGGTCTCCTCGAACAGGTTGCCGCTTTGTCGCAAGGCGAGTTGCTCGACCGAGACGTCCTCGACACCTTTGGCGATGATCACCATTTTTTTACCATCGCTGCGGCACTGAATGTCGCTGATGCGGCCGCTGCGCGAGTCGTCGAGCGCGATGGCGAGTCTCAAGATGGCGGACAGTTTGGAGACTGCTACACGGTCGGAGCGATCCAAGGCCGCGTAGCCCTCGTGCTGCGCTTGCGGACTGCTGCGGCGATGGTAGCGCGCGACCAGCGCGACCAGCAACACATCTTTGCGGCTCAGCCCAAACAGCTCACTGTTGCGGATGATGTACATGGCGTGTTTGTGATTGCTGCGGGCATTGATGTAGGTGCCCACTTCGTGCAGCAATGCGGAGAGATACAGGATCAACTCCATCTTGGGCTCTAACTGGTGTTCGGCCTGCAACTCCGAGAACAGCTTGCGGCACAGAGTCGCTACGTGTCGAGCATGCTTTTCATGGAAATCGAAGCGTCTGCCCAGGCTGATGGCGGAGCGTATGATCTGGCTGCGAAAATTGGCCGTCCACACATCGCGGATAGCCATGTCTTGCAACAGCCCATCGCGCAGATTCGTGTCGGCGATGGCTAGTTCCTGCTGTGCAAAGCCGCGCGCGATCATGACGTAGCTCAGCAGCGCCGGGGCGATGGTTTCTGCGTCCTGGAAACTGATGCCATACTTACGCACCGCCTCATCGTCGGTCATCACCAGCATCTTGCGAGTAAACGCGCTCAGTTGGTCGACCGATAGATAGGACAAGCTGGTGGGCTCAAACGACTCCAGCAGATTCGCGGCGGCAAAGCGCACATCGCCGCCGATGGCGACCATCTTGAGCGGCGTATCGCGCGGCACATGCTCGCGGATCTGAGCCACCACGCGCTCGATTTGGCTCTCCATAATCGCACGCTGTTTGTTGGGCGGTGCGTCGTATTTCTCCAGCATTTCCAGCAGGCGCAGCGAACCCAGTCGATAGGTGTGAGAGAACAGGACGTTACCGGCCTGCACCACCAGTACTTCGGTGCTGCCGCCGCCCACTTCCACCACGACACATTTGCTGGTCGCCAGTCGCGGATCGGACTGCAGCAGTGGCTGAATACCCATATAGGTAATGCGATTTACCTCGGCTTCATCCAGGGGTTCTACATCGATACCGGTGGCGATATAGACGCGATCTAGAAATGCTAAGCGATTGATGGCCTCACGCACCGCGCTGGTGGCGATGACGCGCATTTGGTCAGGCCGCGTGATTCCATATTCGGCTAGCAGGCGGCGGTAGCTCTTAAGCACGCGGACACACTGTTCGATCGAACTCTTGCGAATCCGCCGCTGTGTGAAGGTGTCCTTGCCCAGCGTGACAGCCTGGGACAAGCTCTCCAGCACACGCACGTTGCCATCGGCATCGATGTCGGCGATGGCCATGCGGACGCTGGTAGCCCCGATGTCGATCACGGCAACCACGCGTTTTTCTTGAGTGGGATGGCCGGCGGAACGGACTGGAATGGTCGACATAGAGTGAAGGGAATTGCGATAGAGCGAGTAGAGGTAAGTTGTATACGCTGTCTATTCTAGCCGGTTGGACCGGAGGATGATTCGCGAGGCTAGAGGTTCGACGATTTTCGGCCGAAGAATATCAACTCATCGTCCGGGAGTGGTGCCATCGACAGTCGCACGAATTGACCGGGCGAATGCAACTTGAAGCGGGCAGGAGGTTAGCAGAGTAATTGGCCCGCGGCTAGCGCCGTCGGCTGGCAGGGTAGTGGCCCGCGGATAGCGCCGTCGGCTAGCGGGGCAGGGCGGCAGGAGGGGCTGGCCGCAGTAAAAAGGAAAGGCCAATTGCTAGCAGACTGAAAAACACAGCCACCCAGCCGGCGAGCCAGTAGTGCGTCAGCGGACCACCGGGAAATTCCTCGCCGATGATCGAGCCCGAGATCAAAGGGCCGACGCCCGTAGCAAAATGCGACACCGCCATATTGAGGCTAGTGAACGCGCCACGCGAAGTGGGATCGGCCGAACGCAACATCATGGCTTGTGCCGGAACCATGCGACTGGACGCTACCGACATAAACAGCGTGGTTACCAAGACCGCAATCGCCAAGCTGACCGGTGGTAGATTGGTCAGAACGAAAGTCATCACAATGGCCGACCCGGCCGCCGCGGCAAACACGGTGCGAGCGCCCAAGCGATCGGTCAGCCAGCCGCAAACGTTCATGGTCAGCAGCGCGAATACTCCAGCTACAGCATATACGATTGGCAGGTGCTTAGAGGCCAATCCACAATTGGCCTGCAGATACGGCGCAATGTATGGCACGATCATAAACGTGCCGAACATCATGGCCAACATAAATGCAAATGACCAGAGGTGGTTCGCCTGTCGAGCCACGGCGTGAAGCGTCGTTAGGGGATGCACGTGCAGATCGCGGTGCGTTCCGGGCAGCGATGGCAGCAGGTACATTGCCGCCGCCAAGACCAGCGTGCCGAAAACGGCGATGGCGATGAAGGGCGTGCCGAAATGCTGGAACGCATTGGCGATCGACAGCCCTATCGGTAGGCCAATGGTCGAGGCGAAGGCAAAGGATGAGGTGACGATACCTAACGCTCGGCCTCGCCGCTGTTCTGGAATGAGGTCGACGATAAAAGCCATGACCGTGGACGCGACGATGCCACCGCATAAACCAGCTAGGCCGCGCGCCAGCAGCAGATGTTGGTAGTTAGGAGATAAACCACAGTATAAAGTGGTGGCCAAAAAGCCGACGAATGCGATGAGCATCGTGCGGCGGCGATCGAAGCGGTCGATGACCGTGGCTGCCACAACTCCGGCCAGCATCGCACAGATCCCGTACGCAGAAACCACAAAGCCGAACTGACGTGGGGTGATCGACAGCTCGTGGCGCAGTAGGTCGCCCAACGGCATGACGATCACAAAATCGAGAATGTGGACAAAATTGATGGCTGACAGCAGCAATACCAGCCGCCATTCTTCACGCGTCAAAGGACTGGCTGTTGGTTTGATCAAGGGCGTCCTCAGGGGAGCAAATGAGATTCGGGCAAGGAGCATCTCAATTGTAGGTTCCTTGCGACCGACGCCCAGGTGCCCGACGCGAAGCCTCTAAAGCTGCACCTGCACTCGTCCGCTCAATCAACGCGCAGCGGGTAGTTTAACGCCGAGTGTGGCCCGACGCTCCGCGTCGGTTAGCCTGAAATCCACGGAGTCACCGCGCAGCCAGTAGTTTGACGCCGAG
>JBEBXX010000396.1:0-3693 GCA_040391435.1 Aureliella helgolandensis
AAAGCGAGGGGGAGAACGATTCATGAGGGGCACGGCCCATGTGGAAAGCGAGGGGGAGAACGATTCATGAGGGGCACGGCCCATGTGGAAAGCGAGGGGAGTAGCGGTCAGCGTGGGCGGAGTAAGCAGGCTACTTGTCTAATTCGCGCTCTTGCACGTCAGCCATCTCGTTCATGCCGAGTTCACGGTAGAGATCGGCCAGCTTCTTGCGAGTTGAACGAGCCTTTGGGTTTAGGCTGATGGCGGCTTCGTAACTCTCAACGGCACCCAACTTGTCTCCATTGCGGTGGCGGATCTCTGCCAACGAATCGCGAAAGTCTGCGTTGTTGGGTTCTCGACGCACGGCCTCCATAGCCAACTGTTCGGCTCGCTCAGGTTGTTGACCGACGCGCGATAAAACTAAGGCCAAGTTGTTCAAGGTGATCGGGTTATTGGGTGCTTGGCGAAGCGCCAGTTCCAGGTGTGGGGCAGCAGCCTGCAGTTCCCCCGCTTGCAAGTGGCGGTTGGCCAGCAAAATGTGGGTTAGAGCAGTCGCTTGACCGGCGGCCAACTGCTGTTCCAGGACCGTCTTAAATTCGGCGGTGGTATCCTCTCCCAAAGCGATCAGGCGAGCGATCTCCATACCTACATTAGGATTGGACGGGTCGGACTTGAGCGCGGCATCGAGCAGGCCTAAATTGAGCTTCGTCTTACCGTCTACTTGTTGAATCGACTGCACATACTCGAAGCGATACGATTCTGAGACCAAGCGGCGGAGCTGAGGGTTTTCAGGATCTGTCGCGAGGCCTTTCAAGGCGGTCGCGCGAGCTTCGGTGGGATTTTTTTCAAAGAGCAATAGATTGGACAAAACGATCCAGTCCTGGCTGCTCACCGTCTCAGCAGCCACGCGGCGCTGGACTTCTTGCTTAATCTCTTGGGCGGCTCGTTCAAAACGTCCTGGCTGGCCATGATCCGCAGCTAGGCGGGCGATAGCCAAATTGGCTTCTAGCGTCGCTTCGCCACCCTGCTCGAGTACCGCCATGGCTTGTCCCACATTGCCCTGGCTCTCGAGCAACTGGGCATACAGATTGCGCAGCGGCGGGTGGCAACCGGACCAGCTTGTGGCCATCGACAGATCTTTGATGAGAATCTCGCGATCCTCGGGTGTTTTCAACTGCCGATGTTGCAACTGGTCCGCGGCTAACCAGTGGTGGGCCGGGGCAAAACCACCGCCCCCCATGGGTGCGATGCGACGCATCATCTGCCGCGCCTGAGCCCATCTATTTTGCTTGGCCAACTGCGCGGCGACCAAATAGGTTATGCGAGAACTGGAGTCTTGCAACTGCAGCAGACGCTTCAAGAGCAGTTCCCCGTAGCGCGAGACAAGATCGTTGGGGCTGCCAAGCTGTTCCTCCTGTGGGCGGTCGTCGGTGGATTGCTTCTCCGCTACCGCCGGTGACCGCTTGTCGGCAGAGTCGCTTGCCGCTGATGACGGCGGTGAGGCATTTTCGTCGGTGCTGCGGAGCGCCTCAGGCAATTCCTTCGCAACCCAGTCGCCGTAGCGCTGAGCGAGCGTCGAGCGGCTGATCAGGTTGCCATAAGCGACTAGGCCGGTAAACGCCACCAATAGTAGAAACCATGGGGCATGCAGCGCCAGCAGACGCCACCAAGACCGGGTAAAGAACCACGCCAGCAGGTATTCGATGGTCCCCTGGAGCATTAGACGCGGGCGAGAAACCATCGTGATGATCGCGTCAAAGCGACCGGAAGTTTGTCGGGAATCCATAGCCAATATGTTACTCGATAAGGGCGCGTGCGTCTTGGCGGAGTTGCAGGAATTGAGTCCGCAGGGCCTCTCGCTGCGCCTGTGATAATTCGTCGCCAGATTCACTCAGCAATTGAAACTGATAGGTGACTGCAGTGACTGACTGTTCAACATCTTCGGCTGTCGCTGCTGCGTCGGCCGGCGAATCGGCTCCGCTCGCAGAGGCTGATTCCAGGTCTTGGTCTGCTAACAACTGTGCGGGAACTCGCGTGTAGGGTTGCCCCGAGCGGGTTATCAAGCAGTAGAAGAGAGTTTCTCTGCCGCCCAGTTCATTTTCCAGTTCGCACTCACCCCATGGCCAACCATCGGCCCAGCGAATTTCGACTGTGCCCGACTTCCAGCCACGCAGTTTGAGCTCTTCGATGGGATCATTCCAGCCCAGGAAGGGCAGATCGATCGAGGCTCTAAAATCACCCTCGCTGGATTGATAGGCCCACAGCAAACTGAACTCTCCCTTGCGGCTGCGGGGATTTCGTTGCATCGCATGGAAGCCAACTCGCTTCCAGCCTCCGTCCAGGGTCTCGGGCAGAGATTCCGGACCTCCGATGGCCTCAACTTCTGCTAGCGATACGGACGGGCGACCGAAATTGAGACTGCTCAGCCCCTGGCTGGCCAAAGTCCGCAGCGGTAGCACGGCGGCCAGCAGCAGCACGACCGGCACAATTCGCACGGCCCACAATGTGGCTGGCGTACGGCTCCACAGGAACTCTGCTCGCTGCGACTGACTGGCTTGGCGCTCGGCGCGCGATGCAAAAAAACGTTGCCGCTCATAATCGTCGGCCGGAGGCAATGCATCGAACGGATCGGGCTGTGGCCAGCAGAAGAGTTTATTCAGCCCAGAAAAAATCGGTCCGAACTCTGCGTCGGCTACCGGAATGGGCTCGTAAATTTGTGTGAGAAAGCGATTGGCGGCCCAGATCAGCAGTAGCACCAAGCTCGCAGTGGCAATTTCCAACAGGCGGTAATCCCATCCGCTAGATAAATCCCGGTGCAAGTACTCCTGGACAGTCAGAATGCCAAACAGTCGCATAAAATGCCCAAGCAGCGCCCACAAAGGAACTAGCAGCAGCGTTTTTAAGCCGACGATAAAGCTACTGTGCAGGATCAGCCCCAGTAGGATAGCAAAGGCTCCGAAAGCGTAGACGCTGGCTAAACCGCCGCAGATCTCGTCGGCGATTAAATGCAAGTCGCGGGATTCGATGGAGCTACCATTTTGCAGGCAAGGAATGCTCAGTGCGTCGAGCGCTCGGGCGGTGCACCACGCTCCGGAGGTTTGCAACCAATTGGAAAATCCTTGGTCCCAGCCCCACGGCCATGGCAGCGTGGTAGCCAACAGGGCCGTCCAGCCCATGACACTCGCCCAGTGATGCTGGCCCAAGCGTCCCAGAGCCCAAGCCGCGAAGACGAACAGCAGGGCTAAATGGGCAAACCAGGGCAGGTGTTGCCACACAGCATAGACATACAGCAAAGCACCCACGATCAGCAGTGATATCGCGCTCCGGACGCGTAGCGGATCTCGAGCTTCTGTGGCCGTGCGGAGGCTGGCGATCACCCATAGTCCGACCGCTAGTAGAACCAGTGGAAAAAAATGCATATGATCGCGGCTCCACAGACTGGCCGATTGGTAGATCAGCAGCGGCGTGAGCGCCAAAACAGGCAATATCCCCACCAGCAAGTCCCATTGCCATGCCGGCTGGTTTGGTTTGGCCGTATCCGGTTCCATAAAGCTGTCTCGATTGTCGATGTAGGTCTGTGCTAAAATTCTGATTCTAACCTAGGAAGCTTAATTCTTGCCCTCAACGGAAGTAAATTCCGGTTTGCACCTACAGTTATGTGCGAGTCTTGGTAAAAACTAGTGCCACACGGGAGACACAGGTTTAATCTCCGTC
>JBEBXX010000397.1:0-3686 GCA_040391435.1 Aureliella helgolandensis
GGCGCCATGCTTTCGGGCCGGATTGCGGAAAAGCACGGCCATGCCGGGCTCAAGTTGCACGGCTTTTAAAATCTCTTGCCGGGACGAAAACACTTCTCGACTTTCCGTTTCGAAGCGTTTAACAAACTCTTCGACTTTCATTTCTGGATCGAGGAAACTATCGTTGATGCCTGTCGGAAGGTTCTCGGCGCGCTGGGCGCTCGAGTCCGCGCGGTGTTTCTCACCTGCCTGAGTCTCAGTCGGCTGGGCGGGCGGAGCCTCAAGCTGAGCGGTTTGAGCGGCCAGCCAGGAAACTGGTACACTCAGACAGATCGCACCAAACAACAGCCCGAGCCTGGCAAATTGACGGATTTGCATTGGATTCTCCCCAGTTAATATCAGTGTTACCCAAGGATACTCGATGACACGCCTTCCACCCACCAGCCGCCGCGTTTTTCTAAGTCATCTGTCGCGTAGCTCGCTGGGCGTAGCGGCTCTTACGGGCGGCATGAGACGCATCGCCCAGGCCCAGAGCGGGGCGACGCTGGAACAACCACAAGCCCCGCAGGCCGTGCGACGTACCGCGTCGGGAGCGCACGGCGTCGTGGCTACAGTACACCCGCTCGCCAGCCAAGCGGCCATGCAGGCCTTTTCACGCGGTGGCAACGCGATCGATGCAGCGGTGGCCGCTTCCCTAATGCTGTCGGTGGTCGATGGACACAATTCGGGGCTCGGCGGCGGTTGCTTGGCACTGGCTCACCTGGCCGACGGAACGGTCGTTGCGCTCGATGGTCGCGAGATGGCGGGCGCTGCGGCAAGCCCACAAATGTTCTTTCGCAACGGGCAGCCGGCACCTGAGCTGAGTCAGCTCGGTCCGTTGGCCGTAGGTGTCCCGGGCCTGTTAGCGACGCTCGATCGGCTCAGCCAGCAGCATGGCCAGATCCCTTGGCAGGCGGCCTTAGAGGGGGCTGCCCAGGTGGCCGAAGAAGGCTTTGTGATCAATGACAATTTTGCCAGGGTGATCCGTCAGCACGCCGCGGAACTCAGGCGATTCCCTGCCACCGCCGCCGTCTTGCTCGACGCCTCAGGGCAGCCCTGGCCCGGCGGCCACCGGCTGCAGCAAGCCGACCTAGCTCGCACGCTGCGCAGCATCGCCCAGCAGGGTCCGGCTTGGTTCTACGACGGCGAGTTCGCCACTCTAGCCGCTGGCCTGATGCAGCAAAGCGGCGGTATTTTAACGACTAGCGACTTTGCCAATTACCACACGCTCAGTCGCCAAGCCATACACACAGCCTATCGCGAACACTCGGTCATCGGCTTTCCACCGCCGAGTTCCGGTGGCATTCACATCGCGCAGATGCTGGGCATGCTGGCCGATTTTGACGTAGCTGCCATCTTTAGCGCGTCGACCGCGCGAGGCTTGCACTTGCTGTTAGAGGTCATGAAGCGGGCCATGGCGGACCGCGCATACTGGTTGGGCGATGCAGATTTTGTCAAGGTTCCACGCGGTTTGCTCGACCCAGATTACCTGCGCCAACGAGCCAGCTCTATCGATCCGGCCAGCGCCACCGCCGTGATCAGCCACGGGCAACCCCCGCGATCTGACGTCGACCTGTTCGGCAAGCAGCGACACACGACGCACCTGACGACCGCCGATGCTCACGGCAACGTAGTCGCTATAACTCAAACCGTTAATACCTCGTTCGGCTCGAAGATGATCGTTCCGGGAACCGGCGTCGTGCTAAACAATGAGATGGACGATTTCAGCATCGCTCCGGGCGTGCGAAATGCCTTTGGTCTGGTCGGTTCGGATGCGAACTTAGTCGCTGCGGGCAAGCGCCCCCTGTCGAGCATGAGCCCAACGATCGTGGTGGACGCCAATCGCAACCCGGTATTGAGCTGTGGCGCGGCGGGGGGACCTAAAATTATCACCAGCGTCTTGCAGGTGCTCGTCCGCGCGCTGGATCTGGGTGAATCGATCGAGCAGGCCATCGCAGCACCTCGCGTGCACCATCAATGGTCGCCCGATGTGGCCATTTGTGAGAATGCGCTGGATGAGTCGGTGCTCGAAGAATTGGCGGCTTTGGGCCACACCATTGAGCGGATTGGCTCGGCAGCCGTCGCCCAGGGTATCGCTCGACAGGTCGGCCAGCGGCAGGCCAGCTCCAGCCCGGACGTGTTGTTGACCGCAGCGGCCGATCCGCGCGTCGCCAGTTCGGCGATGGGATATTGAGCCCTTGCCGCCAGCCATCAGGCCTTGGCAAAACCGGCGTCGTCGCCGCCTCACCGTCCCCGCTGCCTCGTCATTCCTCTTCGATGGCTTCGTGGATGAGACGCACCAAGTGGCGGCGCGTGGCGGCTTGAGCGATCAGCGACTGGATGTCGAGGCCTAAGAATTCTGCAGCCTTAATCGCCAGGTCGACATCGCGGACACCACGATACTGGTTGGTCGCCCGATCTCCCACATAGATCGTCTGCGCGTCCTGTTCAAATCCTGATTCAAAATTGTCGGTCAGCTCTCGGATCCATGCCGATGGTACGCGGCGCAGGCGGCAATGCTCCGGCGACCAGATGTCATCGCCGGAACATTCACTGAGAATCATCAATGCGTTGAGTCGACCGAAGGGCATGATGCTGTGTGGCTGCCTAAGGAGCTCCCGTTACGCCGGGACCGGATTCGAGCTGAAATTGGAATCCATCGCAGCCTTTGCCTTGTAAGAAGCCTGCTAGCTTCTTGGCTGGGCCTTCAAACTGATCATCGCGATCCACTTCGACGGGCTTCCAATTAAAGTAGCAGCGCTCACCGGCATGGGTCGCAGTGAAGTCTTGCAACATGAGCTGCTCGGCTATATCGGCGCGCATGGCAACCAAGCCGGCGGCGGTCGCGGCGTCTTTGGCCGTGCAGATCAACGATACCGTGGTCGGCAAACTCGGGTTTTTGTCGGCATAGGGTAGTATGTCGGGGACGATGCGGACATTGGTGGTGAGCTTTAGCGGTGCCGCCCCCCCCACGTCGTAAGTCAGCTCGACGAAGTAAGCTGTCCAGCCCTTGTCGGGCTGCGCCACACCCGCGACGTAATTGCCATCCGCTTCTGCTTGTACCACGCTGCTGGTGTACTTGGGGCCCAACGTTTCCAAGCGGAAATCGCGGGCCTCAGGATTCGTAGCTTGCCACAAGCGGACCTCCTGCGGTGCGTCCTGGCAGGTGATCTTAAACGTCCCGTCAGTCTCTTGAGTCCAACTGAATTCGGGCCGCCGCTTATCGGCTACGATCAGCGATACGAAAGCTGCCAAGCTCTCGACGGCATCGCTACCGTCGAGTCCGTGATCTGCATTGGGCACATAGCGCAAGTGCTTTTCTCCTTGCAGATCGTCAAAATAAAAACGCGACGAATCGGGACAGAAGAATTGGTCCCCCGAGCCGTTGATGATGTACTTGGGCATCGTCAAGCGATGGCGATAGTAATAGGGATCGACCAAGCGGTACAGATCCTCCATCCTCGGATGATCTAGGCTCTGCATGATATGGTGCTGCACATAGTTGCCGACCGCCGGTGCCCAAAAGCCATAGGCTGCAAAGTGATGCTCCATCGACGTTTTGACGTTCAACACGTCGATCACTATCGGTACGATGGCCACCACGCGCGAATCGAGCCCGGTGAGCCACGTGGTCCAGCCGCGCTTGGATGCGCCAGCGATGATAAATT
>JBEBXX010000398.1:0-3686 GCA_040391435.1 Aureliella helgolandensis
ACGATCTGCTGGGGCTGACCGGCACGGACTATACAACTGCCGTCGGCTGTGCAGTCGGTTATCGCCATCCCGAAGACAAGCAATCGCAGGTGGCCAAAGTCCGCTTCCGCTCTGACGACATGGTCGTGCACCTGTGAATGGAAGGCCTGCTACTTGGACCGCTCGGCGCGTTTGCGAGCGATCGTCTGCAACAATTTCTTCTGTGGCTCGGCGAATTTCGATACGCCCTCTTCCATCAACGTCTGCTCCAAGTGCTGCATGTCGACCTGCTGGTCGATCTCCGCTAGAACCGCTTGCTCGGGCAATTTATCCACCTGACGAGAAAACTCCAAACCGCTTTCAGCCACGGCTTCGTTGGTAGCCGGTGGATTGGTCTGGATGTCGCTGCCCGCTAGCGCTGCCACGTACTTGGTCGGTGGATCTGCGGGATCTTTCGTGCCAGTGCTAGCAAAAATGATCTCCTGCTGCAGCCGTGTCGGGCGCTCCGCCCAGAACTGCTGGTTCTCCGCCCATACGCGTTTGGCGTTCACGATGCCCACCTGCCCCTGCGCTTTTTTGGATAGTTGCGGGACATGCTTGGCTGTGTACTGGTCGACCCGCGACACAAAAATGCTGTAGACACTCTTAAAGCTATCCAAGCTGGAACGCTGCTGCGCGCCGGCCCATACGTTATCGCGCGCCTGAGTGTACTGATTCATTGTGAAGATCAAAGTTACGTTGATCGCTACTCCCGCTGCACTTAATGCCTGCAACGCGTCCAGCCCAGCCGCCGTGGCTGGAACCTTGATCATGCGGTTATCGTGTCCCGCCGACCACTTTTTACCCAACTCGACATAGCGTGCGACGCGCTCGGCATGCGACAGTTTAGTTTCGGCGTCTTCGATCAGTGGGTCGAGTTCGAAGCTGACCCATCCTGCATTACCGCCGGTATTGCCCCACACGGAATGAAACGCCTGCTGAGCCTGAGTTACCAATTGGTCGGTCAATTCCCAGGCGATCTGGCTGTCATCTTTGCCCGAGGCCAGCAATTGATCCAGCTCTTTGTCAAATCGCCCACTTTCAATCAGTCCCGAGATGATGATCGGATTGCTGGTCGCTCCCACCGCCCCCCAGTTCAAATTCTGCTGGACGAGCTTGGGATCGATCGAATCCAGATATAGCTTGGTGCCACAATGGATTAAATTCGTGATGGCAGCGTGGCTCATGGTGCGGGTCTCCTAAAATGCTGACAGCCTGATATCAGGCCGCTGAGAATATTTATCGGTTTCCCCTTATTATACAGGCTAGCCCAAGCTAGGAGCGGCCAAATCGCTATGCACGTTGTCGATGACCTCAGTGTTGATCGACGTCCGGTCCTCGGCGTAACCGACCATCAAGGCTAGATCGCACAGGCGATTGATGCGCCGCGGGATCCCCTGCGTCAAGCAATGGATGCGCTCCAGCGATGGATAATCGAAGATATCCTCAGCGTCCGCTCCGGCAGTTCGCAAACGATGCTGAATATAGGCATTGGTCTCTTCGGGTTGAAAGCGATTGAGCATGCACTTGACCCCCAAACGTTCATCGAGCGCATGGTAGCGTTCGACGTGCGTTAAAAGTGTGGGCTGTCCCACGAGCACTAAGGTCCATGCCGCTTCGCCTCCTGAGTCGGCGGCCGCTAGATTGAGCAGTAGGCGCAGGGGCTCTAGCAAATCGTACTGTTCCAGCAGATGCGCTTCGTCGACGACGACGACGGCATGCCGCTGCTTCTCCAGATTCTGTCGCAGAAAAAGTTCAAAAGCCAGTATATCGGAGGCCATATCGCGTGGGCCGGCAGCGCTCTGCTCGGGTGCTGCAGGGGGCCTTACCGCGCCCAGTTTTTCCACCAAGTAGCGGACCATTTGCGGCGCATTCATGGCTGGGAATACCACGTGGCTGATCGGTTGACACGTCTCGCTTAGCTGGCGCTGTAGAGCCTCTACCAACAGTGACTTGCCCATTCCGCCGGGTCCGCATAACACGGCTGCGGCACGGCGATTCTCGATCGCATAGTGCAGTTTCAGCAGAGCCGCGTGATGCGTCTCCGCCGGATAATAGAACTTGTTGTCGCCGCGATTTTCAAACGGTCGTTCGCTCAACTTCCAGTGCGCTTCGTACATGATTGATTCCACGGTTAATAAATGTAGGATGGAAACCCGCTTGGCGAGCGGCGATCAGGCAATGAGCCAGCGCGCTAGCGAACGGCTCTCCGAATCGGCCGCTGACTGCGCGGCACAAATTCGCTCAGTCAAATTCATGCAGCAAAATTCTCGACCACACCGATGGAGGACACGCCCGCCTGGCGAATGCGGCTGAGGCATTGTTCGATTTCATCAGCGTTCGAGGTGCGGTGATCGACCACCGCTACCACAGCGCTGATGACTCCACGGGCGCACAAGCTGTCGACCAAACTGCGCGGGGAGTTCATATGCCCCATGTCGACGATGACTAAATCGAAACTCTCCGATAACTCATGCAACATGAATTCGATGCGATTGTCGTCGACTGATAGCTCCGAGTCGTCAATGGAACCGATCAGCGGAACCAGCGTGACTTGGTCGTCGATCGAATGCACGGCGATTTCTTCCAGTGGCAATTGGTTTAAAATCGCCGACTTCCAGTCCTGCTGAATATCCAAATTGGTCTGGTAGCTGAGCGTTGGATTTTCGATGTCACCATCGACGATGACGACGTTCAAGCCGCGGCTACCTACCAGCTTGGCTAAACAGCAGGCGACCGTTGTTCTGCCCTCGCCGCCTTGAGGAGAGGTGATTGCCAATACCTGCAAGCCCTCTTGGACGGCTTCATTTAGATTGGTGGCCACGCTCTCCAGCACATCGGAACGCTGCTCAAGCAATTCAATGCAGATGTCAGGCCACTGAAAACTGTCGACCTCCCAGACAGGATTAAAGATCCTCAGCTTGGAACCTCGCAGTTGGCGTTCCACCGACTTCACCTGCTCGATCTTGGCCGCGTGCGCGGCGTCGTGCCGCAGTCTGGCTTCCGTCCGCGAACTAGCTTGTGGCGGCTGGCTGGCGGCAATGTTGACATGGCTGTCCGACAGTGCCAAGAAGTCCGAACTGCAGCGCCCACTGTCGGAAAGTTCATCGTCTGCCTGGACGATGGGCGCGGTACTGTAGCTTGGGCGATCGAGCCGAAAGAAATCCCCCAGCTTCGTTTTCTGCGACTGCAGAGCCGGTGATTGTAGAGCCGGTGATTGTAGAGCCGGTGATTGCAGAGCCGGTGATTGCAGAGCCGGTGACTGGAGACTGGCCAGCGGCAGCGGCTGCTCGCGTTTCGCAGGTTCAGGGCTGCGCAGGCTCGGCTCCGATGGCTGCTGCGGCGAGCCATCCTGCGGCCGGAAAGACTGTAGGTTTGGAAAACTTGGCTGCGGCTCTTGCGGCGATCGAGGACCCAATTGAGACGCACTCGGTTGAGACGCACTCGGTTGAGACGCACTGTGGCGCACCGAGGCGGTGCGATGATGCTGCTGCGACTGCATCGGAAATCCCCCCTCAAAGCCCGAGGCGGTTGAACCGTCCCACTCCCCTGCCCTGGCCATCTGAGTAGCGATGGCGCGGCGCAGCGCGGCCTCATCGCTGGTCCCAGGCACAGCCGCACCGGCCGCAATCTCCTGCAATTCCGGCAGTTTGCCGGTGCCGCCGGCA
>JBEBXX010000399.1:0-3685 GCA_040391435.1 Aureliella helgolandensis
TGGACATCGTCGGTCAAGCCACTACGCTGGACGAACAGACGCAGATCCTCAAGGACAACTGGGACAAGTACGACTTCTTCTTCATCCACTTCAAGTACACCGATAGCACGGGCGAGGACGGCAATTTCGACGAGAAGGTCCGCCGCACCGAGCAACTCGATGCCTGCCTACCCGCGATCACAGCCCTCAAGCCAGACGTTTTGATCGTCACCGGCGATCACTCCACGCCCGCTTATCTGAAGGGGCACAGTTGGCATCCGGTCCCCACGCTGCTGGTCTCCGACTGCTGCCGGCCCGATTCGCACACCAGCTTTGGTGAGACGCAAGCCATCACCGGCGGCCTGGGACAGTTCGAAGCTCAGTACCTGATGCTCCTGGCCCTCTCCAACGCCGGCCGCATGGGCAAGTTCGGCGCGTAACTAGATAGTCGCCGAACCGCTCCGCGGTTCGCGCTCTCAGTGCCGACCGGCGGAGCGATCGGGCGACAAACGCCGCACGAGAGAAGGTTCGATAAAGGCCAAGTTGGCGACGATCATGATGCTTCCAAAGGTGACCATGCCCAGGGCGACGGCGATGCCACCATGCACGAGCAACGCTACGCCTAGCATGATGGGCCGCGTCAAACGCGGCCAGATCAAAGCGATGTAAAAGGTCTCCCAAAAAATCGTGATGGCCGTCAAGCTCGCAACCAAAAAACGCCAGCGACCTATCCAGGTGATATCCAGCGATTGATACTCGTAGTTGACCGCCGTATACCACATCGCGCTGCCATCGAACCACATCTCGCCACGCATCTTGCTCAGCCCGCCAAACAAATAGATCACACACAAATGCAACTGTATCAGACGCGTGGCTAGATTGTTATTGATCGTGGCCTGTGGCGCTGGCCACAGCCAAGCTCGCCAGCTCGCATCCGGCAGGCGGCCCTGGTCTTGGTAACGCCTGCGCAAAATCGCGTCGACACTCCACACGCTGCCACAGTGCGAGATCATCAAATACATAGCCAACATGACCACCATTTGATCCAAACCGAACAGCGCGCCGGTCAGTCGATGGCAGACCATGAGCGTCATCCACCAAGCTAAGGGGACTGCCACACGCGTGAACAGCCCGACCATCATCATTACGCTGACGGCAATAGCGAGCAACTGATGCAGCCCCAGCCACACTGGATTCTCCGTGTACCACAGCCAACTCCAGGCCCAGTCCTCGCCATGCAGTGAACGCACCAGCTCGGCTGACATCCACGCATTGACTCCCATGAAGTCGCTGAGCACGCTGGCCCAAATTAGGTGCACGTAAGCCAGCATCGCGCCGCAGGCGATGCGAATTGCGGCCAGCGTGTGCGGCTCGCGGGCAGTAAACCAAAAGCGGTCCCAGCTCGCCCCCCAAGCCTCCATCCAAGCCCGCAGGCCCCTGCGCCAGGTTGCTACTTCTATCGGTTCGCTCACAATGGCTCCTCCGACTCGCCAACAGCCCGCGGCGCATCGCCCCTGGCCTCATCAGCGGCTGCGGCGGCAGGGGCGTCGACAGGTGCGTCGGCAGGGGCGTCGACCGGGGCGTCGACAGGGGCGTCGGCACGGGCGTCGGCAGGGGCGTCGGCAGGGGCGTCGACAGGGGCGTCGGCAGGGGCGTTGCGCAACGGGATAGGCTGCACCTCATACAAGCTGCGGTCCGTGCCGGGCCGGCCTGCAGGCCCAACCTGTAGCCGGGGCTCAAGCAATACGCCCATCCCCTGCCAACCCCAGGAAGGTAACTGCGTTGCAGCAGGAGGCCCCACCGCGGGCGGCGCGTCGGGCAACACCACGTACAACGCGGGTGCGTCGAGCGCCAATCGCTGCCGAAACACCTCATCGTCGCTGGGCAAGCGGTGCTCGATGCGCTGAATGGTCGTCGAGCGAGCCCCAAACTTGGCCGACACATGCGCACTGATCGAATCGCGGACCCGTTCAAACAGCGATCGCTCAGCCTGCCAGGCCTCAGCCAACGCTGCGTCGTCGGCAACCAACGCGGGGTCGACAGGCGGGACATGCAACTGATGCAAGAATTCAGCTAGCATGAAATGGCGGTGATATAGCAAACGCGGCCACTGCTTGCGCTTATCTGGAAAAGTTATCGACACCTGACTGGCGTCTGGCATCTCCAGGCGACATTGCATCAAGTGGCTCGGGCCAGGCTCAGGCGCAAAAAAGAAGTAGCCATGATTCAGATAGGCCAGCTCAATGTACGGAGCCAATGCCCAACGAGCTGGGTCGGCCGCCGGCGATGTACCGCGCGCACTGCGAGTAAAAAAGCGAAATGGCTCGGCCGTTACAGCTACCAACTGCAACACCAACAGCCCGCTAATAACCCACTTCCAGCCTACGGATAGCCCCGGCGAAGATGGTTGTTGCCGCGCATCGCGCGCAGCGGTCTCCCCACGAGTCCCTGTGTTTCTTGAATGCGCCACGCCGCCTGTGCTCCCCCAGTGAGAATCGGCCCTTCGCTCACCGAACGGCCGCCTATCGACGCGTAGATTGTAGAGCAGCCAAGGCAGAAGCCAAGCCGTAGAAGAAGTTGCCACCAGGCTCTGCTACTAGCAGGTGCAGCATGTGTAGCATGTGTAGCAACAACGCCTGCAGTGCGCTTGCCCACAGTGTGCCTTCCTGCAGTGCGCCTTCCTGCAGTGCGCCTTCCTGCAGTGCGCCTTCCTGCAGTGCGATTGTCCACAGTGTGCTCACCCGCAGTGCGACTGGCCCGCAGTGCACTTGTCAGATACCCCGACAGGCGCGGTTGCCGGACGCCGGCACGAGCGACTCTCCCACCTGCGGGAGAGCGCCTAAGTCAAAGCTAATTTCTCCCGCGCTGCCTAGCGGGCGGCTACCGTGGTTACCGTCTGATCGAAGTCGAATGTCAATTGCAGCTTGTCGCCGCCGACCAGTCGAATCGACTGACGCTTAACTTGGCCTTCGTGCTCGACTTCAATTTCGTAGTCGTCCCAGAACTCACCAGCCTTCAAACGACCGGTGCGGAATGTACGCGTTTCACCCGCAGCTTTGGTTTCGCTACCAGCTAGAGTGACTTTAGCACCCTCGGGCAAGTTGAGGGTGATCGCCGTTTCGATCGGGCTATCCTGCTCGGCAAACGCAAACTGAACCTGCTCCTGATCGCCCGAGGAGACGACTAATGACTTCTCTTCGGTGAGCAATTTGCCGCTTGCGTCGATGATCTCAGCGCGAACCTCAAAACGGTACTGCTTGCCAGCTTCCAACCCACGGCTGACGAACTTGCGAACCGAGCCCGTGCTAGTGGTCTCATTGTCGTTGACATAGACCTTGGCGTTGCTGGGAACAGCCAGAGTCAGATAAACGGCGTCATCGTTGGAGCCCGACTCGAAATTGGAAACTAGGCCACTGGCGTGGCTGTTGGCCGTCTGGTTTGACGCGCCGTAATAGACTTCACCGCTGCCGTAGCTAGCACCATAACCGGCGCTGCCGTAGCTCACGCCTGAGCTATAGCCAGTGCTGCCGTAGTTCACGCTGCCGCCACTGCTACCGCCGCTGCTGCCACCGGAGTAGTTGTAATAGGCGGGGTAGCCGCCACTGGAGCCACCGGAGGATCCGCCGCCATAGGAGGCGTAGCTGCTGGTATAACCGCTCGAGCCACCCGAGCTACCATAGTCAGCCCGGCGGGCTGCGTGGCGCGC
>JBEBXX010000400.1:0-3679 GCA_040391435.1 Aureliella helgolandensis
CTGATGTGAGCTTTCTCGGCACCCTCGTGGTGCTCGATCTTGTTGGACTTAAAGGTGATCTTTGGGAATTTACGAACATCGAAGAAGTCGGGGCTTTTCAAGTGATTGGTCAGCTTGTCATCATCGGACCATAAACTATTTGTGTCGATAACGATCGCTAGCGACCCACTGCTGGGTGCCTCCAGGTCGACAACTGCGTCGGCGGTAAATTTCTTGAACCCACCGTCGTGCTTGCCCATAGCTTTGGACCCAATAAACTCAATTTTCGATTTTTCGGCGTTCAATCCGACTTTCTCGGCCGCGGTGGCGACTCCCGCGGTGATTATCATCAACATCGCGACGGTGATTGTTGCTAGTCTTCGGACCATAGTGCAGCTCATTCTGTGTAAAGGAAGTAACAAACGTAGAGGCGAAGTTGTATCCGCAACCGCCCTATGGCTGGGGTGGCGACTGCGTGGACCTGCGAGGCATGGGCCCGCATGGCTAAGGGTTATTTACGAGGGTTATTTACGATAGGCCAAATATTTACGATAGGTCAAACAATAGCACGTCCGCATCCTTCAACGCGGTCACATGAAGTTCGGTGGCGCGGCTGGAGGCAACGGCGTCGCCAGCCTTTAGCCGCGTCCCGTTGACGTCGATCTCGCCGGTGGCGACCTGCACCCAAGCGTGGCGGTTCCGCTCCAGCGCATAGTTCAAACTTGCGGCGGCTTGCAGCTTCGTGGCGTAGATTTTAGCATCCTGGTAGATGTTAACGGAAGCACCCGAGTCGTCGGGGCCAGCAATTAGCTTCCAAACGTTTTGCTTGTCGTCCGACTTGACTACATTGTCACTGTAGCGCGGGCGAACGCCCTGCAGGCCCGGTTCGATCCAGATTTGCAAAAAGTGATTGGCTTGGGTCGCCGACGGATTGTATTCACTATGCGTAATGCCGGTTCCCGCCGACATCATCTGTATGTCGTCAGGCGTGATGATTGCTCCCTGGCCGGTGCTGTCCTTGTGCTGCAAAGCGCCGTCGAGCACGTAGGAGATGATCTCCATGTCGCGATGTGGGTGAGTCGGAAAGCCACGTCCGGCGGCGATGCGGTCATCGTTGATCACTCGCAAGCTGCGAAAACCCATGTGCCGTTGGTCGTAGTAGCCGCCGAACGAAAATGAATGGTAGCTTTTTAGCCAGCCGATGTCGGTATGGCCACGCTCGGTCGCGAGGCGGACCAGCAAGTCGTGGCTGACAGCCTGCGTTGCTTCCGCAGCCGAGGGATTGGCTGCGACGTGAATCAGACCAGCCGCCGTCAGTGACAGCATGTTTCGACGAGAAGCGTTCATGGTATTCTCCTAGGGCATATGGGTTACATGTAAACTATATAGGGCAAAAAAGCATCGGTCAATTCCACCCTCCGCGGCACCGGCTTGGGCCCTCGCAGGTCACGTCTAGGCCATCCCACAGCGGTCCTCTCGCACTCTTCCAGCACTGTTTCGACGCGCGGGAATCGATAGTCCGTCCCGAGATGATATTAGTTTACATGTTAACTAATTGCAGGTCAAGTGCCTGCTTCGTGGAAATTCCCAGAGCTCGCAGTCCCTGGGCTACACTTCTTGACGAAAGCACAGCGGCGAAGCGTACTCCTGCGGCATATAGTATAGAATTCAATCTCAGTCGGCCTCGCGTGAGATCGCACAATCCACACCACAGGAGCATCGAGTAATGAAAATACATGTTGTGTTCTACAGTATGTACGGTCATGTCTTCAAAATGGCTGAGTCGGTAGCCGAGGGAGCGAAGTCAGTCGAGGGGTCCGATGTCAAGCTGTTTCAGGTAGCCGAGACGCTGTCCGATGACGTGCTCGAAAAGATGCACGCCAAAGAGGCCCGCCAGGCGTTTGCCCACGTGCCGATTATCGATACGAAACAGTTGGCCGAAGCCGACGCCGTTATTTTCGGCACCCCCACACGCTTCGGCAATATGGCTGCCCAGATGCGTGCCTTCCTAGATTCAACCGGCGGGCTGTGGAAGAACGGAGACTTGGTTGGCAAGGTCGGCAGTGTGTTTGCGTCGACGGCCACTCAGCACGGTGGACAGGAAACGACCATCACTAGCTTTCATACGACCCTTCTACATCAGGGCATGATCATCGTCGGCGTGCCTTACTCATGCCCGGAGCTGAGTGAGATGGGCGAGATCAGCGGCGGTACGCCCTACGGCGCGACCACCATCGCAAAAAATGATGGATCACGCCAACCGAGCGCCAATGAACTGGCCATCGCACGCTTCCAGGGCAGGCATGTGGCGGAGATTACCAAGAAGCTCGTCTGAGCGCGAGCAAATGCAGCCGCCGCTTGGGCCACTCGACTCGACTTTTCTCCTGGAGCTAGTTCGCTACAATGGACGCACTTTGTTGCAAAACTCAGCTCCTTTTGGTCAGAATATCGAACAATGCGTCTGCTACCTCACCTCATCGAGAACAATCGCAAGTGGGCCGAAAGCGTTCTAAACGAGGATCCGGAATTCTTTGCGAATCTTGCAAAAGGCCAAAAGCCGGAAATTCTATGGATCGGCTGTGCCGACAGCAGGGTGCCAGCCAACCAGATTATTGGGCTCAAGCCAGGCGAAGTATTCGTCCATCGCAACATCGCTAATGTGGTGGTCCACAGCGATTTCAATTGTCAAAGCGTCATTGAGTTTGCGGTCAGCGTCGTTCAGGTCAAGCATATCATCGTGTGCGGGCACTACAGTTGCGGTGGCGTCAAAGCGGCGACCCAAGATCATCACGTCGGGCTCATCGATGGCTGGTTGCGCCACATTCGCGATGTTCGTCAGAAGCATGACGCAGTCCTGCGAAAGATTAACGATGAGGATCAACTAATCGACCGACTGTGCGAGCTGAATGTGGTCGAACAGGCCAAGAACGTCTGCTATTCCACCGTCGTCCAGGAGGCCTGGGACCATGGCCGCGAGCTGTCGGTACACGGTTGGATTTACGCTATAAAAGATGGACTGCTCCGCGACTTGAACGTGACGATCGCTGGAACCAGTGAGATTGCGGAAGCCTATCGCGTAGCTGTAAACCGGCCAAGCAGAGAGTCCGCGGAGGATGCAGTTCAGTAAGCGGGCGGCGCAGCGTGCAATATCTTCGAATCTTCGAAATCCATCGTCTTTGTAAAAGAGTCTGATATGCTTCGCTGGCATAAGCGTCGACAGCAGTTGCGTGAGTTGCTGCAGCGGGAAGACTGCATTTATCCCGCTTCGGTGTACGATCCCGTGTCGGTTCGCATCGCTGAGGACCTCGAGTTTGAACTCGGTATTTTTGGCGGCTCGGTCGCTTCGCTGACCGTGCTCGGCGCTCCAGACCTGATCCTGCTGACCCTCACGGAGTTAGCCGCTCAGATGATGCGAATTTCTCGCGCCAGCCAGTTGCCCGTGCTGGTGGATGCCGACCACGGTTACGGCAATGCGCTGAATACAATGCGCTGCGTCCAGGAACTGGAAGCGGCCGGCGTCGCGGGACTGTCGGTGGAGGACACCGACCTGCCAGCCGCAGCGGGTTCCTCCGGCCAGCCGCAGTTGATCTCAGTCGATGAAGGAGTCGGCAAAATCAAGGCCGCTCTGAGCGCTCGCACCGACCCAGCATTGGTCATCGCCGCGCGCACCAGCGCCGCTGTAATAAGCGATGCCGACGAT
>JBEBXX010000401.1:0-3671 GCA_040391435.1 Aureliella helgolandensis
TCCGGTGACCGGAACGGTGACCCTGGCTGGTAAGCCGCTCGAAAAGGTGATGGTCGAGTTTTGGCCCGAATCGGAGGGGCCGCGCTCAATCGCTGTTACCGATGAAGCGGGACATTTCGAACTGATGACTGATGACGGCCAAAGCAAAGGTGCAGTCGTGGGCTCTCACAAAGTAGTGCTTAGAGATATGAGTATTATGAATGACGAAATTCGTGGCCGTGCGGCAGCGGATGTCGATCTAACTCAGGGAAGAAAGCCACGCATTTCCAACAAATACGCCAACGCGCAGACGACGAAGCTCACCGAGATCGTTGCCGACGGCGAGAATAATTTTACGCTCGAGCCGGAAAAATTTTAACCATTTTTGCTGTCTCTAACTACCCGCGCCGGCGCTGCACGCATACAAGCAGATAATTTACCGCATAGACAATTGCTCCCAGCGCCAATGGCGCCGAGTAGACCAGCAGTAAAAAGATGACTTGTGAGCGCCGGCCCTCGGGCGTATCCACCGCTTGATGTGGACGCCCAAACCAACCGCCCAGCTCCGACGCAACGGTCGGTACGGACTGAGCGAACCATAGCAGACCGCCAACTCCTGCTGCCACGATAGCCAGCAGTAGCAACCGGACTCTCCGGGCGGGCAGATTGACACGCGGTGCTTGAAGCAGCGGTGAGTGCGTTTCTGGTCGATGATTCACTGGATCCTCATGCGGCGCGAGTGGGTAAGTATGCGACCGGTCTTGTTAACTTAGGTGAGCTGCGGAAAATGTCCCCGCCGCCCTCGGTGCGCATGCATGAATCCTAACGGTTTTCCCGATTGCAGCGAGCCGATCGTTCCGATGCCGTGAATGTCGGTTAAGCATTGCTTGCCAAGGCCACCCGCATCGGCCGTGACCGACGTCTAGGATACAAGACCAATCAAGCTGGCACTCCTCTGCTGGCACCTGCGTAAAGGATGACGCTGATGAAACGCGTACTGTTAGGCATCGCATTGACATTTACATTGTTGAGCACCACAGGCTGCGGCGTGATGGGCCATCGACGACACAGCGACTGCAATCACTGCAATGGGCCATTGGGATGTCGCCCTTGCAATCTGGGATGGCAGCGAGGTGGAACGGACTATCAACGCTTCCTGAGCAATAACGGCGGGCCTGGTGGCCACGTCGGTCATCATGCACAAGCTCAGCCCGCTGGAGCTGGTGGTGCCGGCGGCGGGCCAGCCGCACAGGTCGCCTATCCGTATTATACAGCCCGCGGTCCGCGCGATTTTCTGATGGACAATCCTCCCACAATCGGTCGCTAGGCTTCGGCTAACCTCGTCAAAATGGCGTGGCGGTGTCTCGCGTCGTAGCCGGGCTGTCGCGTCGTCGCGTCGGCCCGCGCGCATGCGTGTAGCGCGCGGGCACGGGGCTTAAGGATTTTGTGCAAAGCGCCGGGCGATGCCCACGCGGTTTAACGAGCTGCCAACCAATGGCTACTCGGCGGGCAACGCGACCTGCGCCCGGCCACGGAGATAGGCGATCAGCGATCGGATCTCGTGAGGGCTGAACTGCTGTAGCTGGTTATCGGGCATCATCGACAATTCGCTGGTCCGCCGCTCGGCGATTTCGTCGGTGGGAATAACCACCAGAGCTTCTGCGGTTTGAACGCTGACCGCGTTGTCGGTTTCCCCGCGCAGCAGTCCGCTGACCACTTGTCCATCCTCGGTCAGGAAAATCGACTGGCGATATTCGTTAGCCATGACGGCGCTGGGATCGATGATGTTCTCGACCAAGTAGTCCAGGTTAGAGCGATTGGAGCCGGTCAAATCAGGACCGAGCTGTTCGCCGACGCCATACAGCACGTGGCAGCGCTGGCAAGTTTTGGCAAACATGGCGCGTCCTAAGCTGGCGTCTGGCGGCGGCAAATCGTCGCGGGCGATCAACTGCTTCAGCTCCTCCATAGCTGCCGCTTTGTCGGCTCCGCTCTCGCGGACTTGGCCCCAGTTCTTGAGCAACAGCGAATGGACGCGTGCATCGCCCATCAATTCGATCTGCCGCGCCAAATCAGCGCTCAAGTCCGAGCTTGGAATGCGACCGTCGCCGATGGCGCCAAGCAGCGCGACGGCACTCGACGCGCGGGCCGCGAGGGTAGCCATGGTCGAGCGACGCTGGCTTTCATTGAGCTTAGCGTAGGCTGCGACCAGGGCTGGGCCGATTCTCGGGTCATCGTATTGTGCCAAACCTCGCACGGCGGCTTCTCTGAGCTCAGCCGGCTGGTCCGGCGCGGCCACCAATTGAATCAGCGTGGCCACCAAATCATGCTTGGCGGCCAGCAATGCGATGAGCGCTTGGGCGCGCGAACTGGGCGGACGAGTTGCATCGGCGAGCTCCGCTTCCAATCGCTCGGCGGCCACGGGATCCCTGAAGGTGACGCCCAGGCTGGCTGCAGCCAACTGCACCGGCGGCGATGGGCTGTGGCTCAGCTTGTCATAGATCGCGTCCCACTGCTGCGGCTGCTCCACAGTCCGCTGACCTATCAGCGAGGTGCGGATGGCCGTCAAGAAAGCCAACTGCTGTTGCGCTGCATCCGCCCTCTGCAGATCGACTCGGCCCAGGCCACCCAGCAGCCTCGCGACCGCCTGCGCGTCGCCGCTCGAACCAACTCGCCGCAACATGAACTCTCGCAGCACAGGCATGTCGTCGCCCGCTTGCACGGCTAGGTCCAGCGCGCGATCTGGGTCGAGTTCAGCCAGCGGCTCCATGGCGTACCAAATCATCAGCGGCAAGTTGTGGTCATCTGCGTCGGACGGGTGACCGGCCAGGGCCGTGACGATCTGCCAGCGCTCTGCCGGCGGCATGCGGCCGACAATAGAGCAGATCTCCAGCCGCACGACGGGTGAAGGATCCGTCTGAGCCAGTTCGGCCAGCCCCTCCAATTGGTCTGGATATACTGTGGCCCCTTGCTGTTCGAAGGCCAGTCGCAGTGTCCAACCGCGGACATGTGGGCTATCGTCCTCAAGCAGTTGACCGATCAGCTCCGAATCGAAAACGCCGATCGCATGCCGCGCCCACATGGCTCGCAGCCTGCGTCGATCGTCGGGATGCGTGCGCGCGATGTCCACTAAGCGCTCGATAGCGGGCATGGCTATCTTTCGCTGCGCTGCGCGCTGTTGTAGCAGTCGCCGCGCGGAGCGTACGTACCAATCATTGGGATGCAGGCAGAGTTCGGCCAACTCCAGATCTTGGCTGTCGCGCAAGTCGACTTGAACCCGCTGAGACGGACCAAAACTGACCTTGTAAATTCGTCCATTGCTGCGGTCGTGGACTTCCACGTCGGGACGATGGCATGCCTGCATGTCGTACCAATCGATAAACTGCATTTGGCCGTCGGGACCATAGCGCATGTTCAAGATCTGCGATGCCTGGTCGCCGGTCAGCAGGAAATCTGGGCCGTGGCGGCCGATATAACCCGAGCCAGAGGCTTCCATGATGTCGGTATTGAGTCGCTGACCGTGGATGTTGTTCATGAACAGCACGTCGCGATACTCAGCCGGCCATGATCCACCTTGATAGAACATCGCCCCGGAATGGGCGTGGCCACCACCGGCTTCGTCCGATTTGCTGTTGCCACTATGGGGCGTGGCCCCCAGGTAGTGCAAGTGATCCGCGATGGTCTTAATATCGTCG
>JBEBXX010000402.1:0-3658 GCA_040391435.1 Aureliella helgolandensis
CTCCGCCGATTTGTAGAAGCAACTCCGACCGACGGAGCGGTCGGGCGACTATGGCGCCGATTTGTTCAGGCAACGCCGACCGACGGAGCGGTCGGGCGACTATGGCCCCGAGGGGTACAGGCAACGCCGCCCGACGGAGCGGTCGGGCGACTATGGCGCCGATTTGTATAGGCAACTCCGACCGACGGAGCGGTCGGGCGACTATTCGCAGCCAGCTCTACTACGCAAGCAGCGAATCGATCACCCCGCTTGAGTCTGCAAAGTGCGTAGCCTCGATTCCGCTAGCTTGCAGCATAGTCAGCAACAGATTAGCCATAGGACTATCGTTAGGCATTTTGACGTGTTGACCGCTGCGCAGTGCGCCTCCGGCTCGTCCACCCACCAGCAGCGGCAGGTCGTGGGGGCTGTGTCGATTGCCATCTCGCAGGGCTGATCCGAACAGGATGGTGCTGTTGTCTAAGACGGTCGAGTCGCCTTCGGGCAGCGACTTCAAGCGATTCAACAAGTACGCGAACTGGGCCACGTGCCAGGCGCTGATCTTCTCATACTGATCCAGCTTGCTGGCGTTGTCCTGGTGATGCGACGCTTCGTGGTGGGCTTCGGTAACGCCGTCTAGAAACGAGAAGTTGACGTTGCTAACGGCGTTGCCGAACATGAATGTCGACACGCGGGTAACATCGGATTCGAAAGCCAGCGCGATCATATCCAACATCAAGCGAACGCGCTCGGCATGTTCTTGCGGATCCGCTGGAGGAGCGGTGCGAGTGGAAAAATCGATTTTTGATTTCCAAGCGCTGGCTGAAGACGATTCGGCCCGTCCCAGTCGCTCCTCTAGACTGCGGACCGACTCCAAGTACTGATCCATGCGATGACGATCCGCCGAGCCTAGATGAGTTCGCAAGCGACTGGCATCTTCTCCCACCAAATCCAGCAGCGGTCGATTGGAACGTCCTTCGGGACGTCCTCCGGCCACGCGTGTCATGCGTTCGAATACCAATCGGGCGTTGATCTCTTTGGCCAGTGGTTGAGTTGGTGTGCGCCACGCAATGTGCGCGCCGTAGACGCGCGTATACCCCACATTGCCGTCGACACCTGCACTAACGGGTTCGACGCCCAGTTCGAGCGAAGGCAGAGGCGTGTGCGCGGCCAACTGCTGCGCGGCAACTTGGTCCATCGAGACCCCGCCACTGTTCAGGTTGACCCCAGTGGTTTTGGTAATCGTCGTACCAGTCAGCCAAGCGGCATCCTTGACGTAGTGGCCGTCGCCCGTGTTCGTAGCTTGGTGCCACGTGCCTGAGACAACAGATACGTCACGCTTCAGATCGCCCAGTGGCTGAAGTTGCGGAGTCAGCTCCCAGTCGTCGCCTGTCCCCTCTGGCGTCCAGCGATCCTGGCGCACACCGTTAGGAAAAAACAGCGCAGCGACCCGCTTGGGATGCCCCGTCGAGGAGCTCGACGGCAGTTCGCCACCGCGCGCACTGCGGCGGGCCATGGCTTCGAGCCAAGGCAGCGAGAGAGCGACTCCCGCGCCCCGCAAAACACTCCGCCGCGATAAAACTGGAACTGTCATGGATCTACCTCTCTTACAATTTTCTTACGGAAGGTGTCGCTGGTCACGATGCCCAGCACCAACTCGTGCGCACGATAATCATTGTCTCGAAGTCTTTGCACGATGGTTTCGACCGTGCACAGATCTGTGGGCTGCAGGCTGCGCCCCACAGCGTAACCGAGCATTTTCCGCGACAAGACGCGAATGAAAGTGTCTTTGTGATGGAGCAAGTGCTGCTTCAGACCAGCCACACCGTCTATCTGCGTGCCATCTTGCAGTACCGCGACTGGGTCGATTGTACCACCTTCGTCGCGCTCGCGCCAAACTCCGATCTCGTCGAAGTTCTCCAGGGCAAAGCCTATCGGGTCGATGCGATTATGGCACGAAGCGCACGTTGGATCCTGCCGATGCACTTCAAACCGCTGGCGCATGGTTTGAGCTTGAGCCGCCGCAGGCGATTCATCCAGCGGTGGGATGCCCGGAGGTGGCGGCGGCAATTCAACCCCCAGCATCTTTTCCAAAATCCACGCGCCGCGCAGCACGGGACTACTGCGTCCCGGATAGGAACTGGCAATGTACACGCCACCCATGCCCAGCAATCCGCCGCGATAGCGATACTCGTCCGGCAGCTTGACTCGCACGAGTTGCTGTACAAGCCGCTCCTGGATGCGGTCCTTCTTGATTTTATAAACTCGTATCAATTCATCGTTGAGAAAGGTCCAGTCGGCATCGATTAGTGCCAGCAGCGATTCGTTCTCTTGCATAATCGAATGCATGGCGTAGATCGGCTGATTGCGCAGAGCTGCCACGTGTGGATCTTCCATCCAGCGGTGTCGCTGGCGGTCGACGCGTTTGGAGCGGCCCACATCGGCCGTGCCTAGCCAACTGCCGACGAATTGCTCGAGCGAATCGAGTAGGTGAGTTCCGCGTGCGGCGATCATCCGCAGCGTTTGTCGCTTCAGCTCTTCTTCGTCAGTTAGCTTCCCCTCATCCGCCGCGCGGCGCAGCTCGTCGTCGGGGATCGACGCCCACAGAAAGTAACTTAGTCGCGTCGCTAGTTCGTGGTCGGTCAACGGCACCACCAGGCCAGGCTCTGGCGGGCTGGCTTCCGCAATAAACAGGAAGCTGGGCGAGATCAGTACGCCACGCATGGCATACAGCACCGCTTCATCCCAGCTCAAGCCGTCTTGCACGGAAGCTCGATAGAGCTCTACCAAGCGATCGATTTCCTGATCGCTGACCGGACGGCGAAAGGCGCGATTGGCCAGTCGCTGAATATTCTCGCGCGCAGCTTGCTCTGCGCTCATCGATGCGTCGGGGCGGGCCGCTAACAAGCGTTTGCGAGTTCCCTCATTGCGAGCCGCGTAATCGAGCGCATCGACGGCAGCTTGTAGATATTTCTCTGCGTGGATGGGCGAGATGATCAGCGTTTCCGCCGCATTGGTAAATCCCTGTCCGCCGGCGCTCTCCTCTGGCAGAGCTTGCCCAGCATCGAAGTGCACGTTGAGCAGGTCGCGAATCGAATTGGAGTATTCGTGTTTTGCTAGTCGCCGCAGCAGCGGTGGTCCAGCGGTCGTCGCGTCACCGCACAGTTGCTCTAGCGCCGCCTGCTCGATCCAGTGGACGATAGCCTCGCGCTCGTGATCCACCAATGGCTCGCTGTCCATCGGCGGCATCGTGCGATCGTTGATCCGCTGGCGGATCGTCTGCCACCGCTCATACTGGGATTTCAAAGAATCTTCCGCATCCCACACCTGCTCGAGCGCCAGGCCACCTTCGTCAGCTCCATCTGCGTGGCAATCTGCACACGCCGCTCGCAGGATCGATGTCGCCTGCTCAAAGGCGAGTTCTGGCTGCGGTGCAATGGGCTGGGAGGTCGCTGGCTGTGCCGCAGGAGCGGTGTCTGCATTCGTGTCTGAGCTCGCATCGTCGGCCCACAGTTCCCAGGGAGCGGCCCACGCAGTGGCAAAGCACAAGGCTACAACCCATAGGGGCGCGAAGGATTTCGAAGTGGGACGTCGCAACATGCTCAAGCGAGTTCCTAGTTACGAGGCAGGCGGCGGGAGGAATCAATGCGGCCGAGGGGGATCGGTTCAGGCGAGGGGCATG
>JBEBXX010000403.1:0-3654 GCA_040391435.1 Aureliella helgolandensis
GCTCCAGTCGGTCCCGTAAGCCCGCTGGCCGTAGGTTCCGGCCAGCAGGGCGGTCTGTAGACCCACGTACCCCAGCAGCGCCAGCCAGAGTCCCAGCCAAGCCAAGCGATACGGCCAATTAGAGCGTCTCCGCCGTTTGCGCGCCATACTTATTCGTCCGTCACGCAGCCTTCCGAGGCCGACTTGACGTTCTTAATGTACTTGTAGAGCGTGCCGCGTGTGGCCTTCAGTGGCGGTGCCTGCCACGCTTGCTGACGCTTGGACAATTCGGCCGAGCTGATTTCGAAGTCCAAGCGATTTGTCTCGGCGTCGATGGTCACGACGTCGCCATTTTGAATCAGCCCTATCGGCCCGCCGGTCTGAGCTTCGGGTGTGATGTGGCCGACGATGAAACCGTGCGAGCCTCCGGAAAAACGGCCGTCGGTCAGCAGCGCGACGTCACTACCTAAGCCCGCGCCCATGATGGCCGAGGTGGGAGTGAGCATCTCGGGCATACCCGGACCACCCTGGGGCCCTTCATAGCGAATGATGATCACGTCCCCTTTGGCGATCTGCTTATCTTCCAGTGCCTTGAGCATCAGCTCCTCGCTGTCGAAGACTTTGGCGGGACCGGAGAACTTCAAACCCTCTTTGCCAGTGATCTTGGCTACCGCTCCCTCAGGGGCAAGATTGCCGCGCAAAATCCGGATGTGACCCGTCGCTTTGATGGGCTTCTCAACGGTTTGGACGACCGTCTGGCCAGCCTTCAGTCCCGGCACGGACTCTAGATTTTCGCCCAGCGTCTTGCCGGTAACCGTCATGCAGTCGCCGGTCAGCAGCCCCTTCTCCAGCAGATACTTCATAGCCGCGGGCGTACCGCCTACCGAGTGCAGGTCCTCTTGCACAAATTTCCCGCTGGGTTTTAGGTCGGCAATATAGGGTACGCGGTCGCTGACGGCTTGGAAGTCGTCGATGGTCAGCGGCACGTCCACGCTGCGAGCCATGGCGATTAAATGCAAGACGGCATTGGTCGAACCACCCAGAGCCACGACGACAACCATCGCATTTTCGAAGGCTTCGCGAGTCATGATGTCGCGCGGCTTAATGTCTTTTTCCAACAGATGCAAGATGGCTTTGCCGGCGCGATGGCATTCGTCGATCTTGGCTGGATCCTCCGCCGGGATGGAACCGCTGTAGGGGAGACTCATACCGAGAGCCTCGATGGCCGAACCCATCGTGTTGGCGGTGTACATGCCGCCACAAGCGCCTGCACCGGGACAGGAATGCCGCACGATCTGCTCGCGCTCCTCGTCGCTGATCGCGCCTGAAAGGAACTGACCATAGCACTGAAAGGCGGAGACGATGTCCAGCGACTGACCATTCCACTTGCCGGGGCGAATCGTGCCACCGTAGACCATCAGGGCTGGGCGATTCAGACGCCCCATCGCCATCACGCAACCAGGCATGTTTTTGTCGCAGCCCGGCAGAGCTATCAGCCCGTCATACCACTGAGCCGCCATGATGGTTTCGATCGAGTCGGCGATTAGATCGCGAGACTGCAGCGAATAGCTCATGCCGTCGGTGCCCATCGAGATCCCGTCGGAGACGCCGATGGTATTGAAGCGCATGCCCACCATGCCCGCCTGGATGACCCCTTGTTTGACGGCATCGGCCAGTTTGCCCAGGTGCATGTTGCACGAGTTGCCGTCGTACCACACGCTGCCAATGCCGATTTGAGCCTTGTTCATGTCCTCGGGGGTCAGGCCGGTGGCGTAGAGCATCGCTTGCGACGCGCCTTGGCTCTTGGGCTGAGTAATGCGGCTGCTGTATTTGTTGATGTGCGTCATAATTGAATATGTGGGTTGGAAGTATTCGATTCGTGGATCGCAGTGGAGCGGCTGAAGGCTGGGCGGCTCCCGGATCGTTGGGTCCGCTTGCAAGACAAGTCTACTTGTCCGCCGCCCGACTGTGTAGGATGCTTGGGAGACTTATGTGCGTCTTCGCCGCGAAGTTGCTTAAGTTCCTTCCATTCTCAGGAGTTCAGCCCGCCATGAAATCAGCTCTCACCTTTGTTTGTGCACGCTCAGTCGCTGTGCTGAGCCCGCTGGGTTTGTCGCTGCTGCTGCTGCTGCTGCTGCTGCTGCTGCTGCCGGCCGAGTCGGCAATCTCTCAAGACCAGCCACGGGCCACTGGAGACCAGCCACGGGCCTCTGAAGATCAGCCCCGGGCCTCTGAAGATCAGCCCCGGGTCAAAACGCTGGAACCCGGCTTTGTGGCTCTGTTCGACGGGAGGACGCTCAAGGGTTGGGAGGGGAACGTGGATCATTTTCGAGTCGAGGAGCAGGCCATTGTGGCTGGCTCGCTGGAAAAGAGCATCCCCAACAACGAATTCCTCTGCACCAAGCAGGCGTACGGAGATTTTGAACTGCGGCTCGAAGTCAAACTGCAAGGTGAAGGGAACAATGCTGGCGTGCAATTCCGCTCGGCACGAGTCCCCGGCGACCACGAGGTGAGCGGCTACCAGTGCGACGTCGGAGAGGCCTGGGGCCGACCGGTGTGGGGCGGGCTATATGATGAATCGCGTCGCAACAAGATGCTGGCCGAAGGGCCCGCCGACCGCCTGCCCGGATGGGTCAAGGATGGAGAATGGAACGAGCTGTGGATTCGCGCGGTGGGGGACAAGATCGCCCTGTTCGTCAATGGCCATCCGACGGTCGAGTACACCGAAACAGACGCTGAAATTTCCCGCTCGGGTATTATCGGTCTGCAGATCCACTCCGGTCCGCCTACTGAGGCTTGGTATCGCAATATACGGATCCAGGTCCTGGATAGTAAGCAGTAGCCCGTAGTTGTCGTGCTGCCACCCCTTTCTCAACCTTTTTATAGCTAACTTCTATTTATGCCGCAGCGCTTTGTGTACTTCGACTTGGGCAACGTCCTGGTTAACTTTGACCATCAGCGCGCGGTCGACCAGTTAGCTCAGCTTGCGGAGCGGCCGGCCGCGTTGGTTCGACAAGTGGTCTTCGATTCCGACTTGCAAAACCGCTATGAGACGGGCTTGGTGAGCGGCCATGAATTCGCGGCCGAGATCAATGTGGAACTCGAGAGTGCAGTCCCGGCGGCGGGCATTCTGGAGGCCATCAGCGATATATTTCAGCCTAACCTACCCATCTTGGCGGCGATCGAGTGGGTCAAGCGGTCGGGAATTCCCATGGGCATTCTGTCAAATACATGCGAGGCGCACTGGCGCTGGATCGAATACCAGCAGTGGCCAATGATTGGCGCGCGGTGGAGCCAGACTGTTTTGAGCTATGAGGTGCAGAGCATGAAGCCCGACCACAAGATTTACGAAGTATGTGAGCAGCGAGCGGGCTGCAGTGGCGAGCATGTCTTCTTCACAGACGATCGCGCCGACAACATCGCGGCCGCTCAGCGACGTGGCTGGTGTACTTATCAATTCGAATCGGCCGAAGTGTTGATCGAACGACTGGAGGCTTGGTGCGGCTCGTGAGCCGCGGCGTGGTAGAAGCCTGCGGCACGCCGTGTAGAGGACAGTGTGGGCCGAGGAGTGTGGGTCGAGGAGTGTGGGTCGAGGAGTGTGGGTCGAGGACAGTGTGGGCCGAGGAGTGTGGGCCGAGGAGACAGTGTATATTGACTGAGGTTGATTTTTGTTTC
>JBEBXX010000404.1:0-3638 GCA_040391435.1 Aureliella helgolandensis
AAACCGATGTGCAAGCCAGCGTGGCCGTGGCCATGCCCGTGGTGCCGGTGATAGCCACCATGATAATGATGCCCATGATAGGGTTGGTAGTATTCGTGGACGATGACCGGCGCAGGACGGTACAGCACAGGTCGTTCCTGGACAATCACGCTGGGTTGCTGCACGAGCACGGATTGAGGCTGCGCGACTGGGGCGGCTAGCTGGGTTGCCAGCGGAGCTTGCTGCATGACGCTGATGAGTGTGTCGCTGACACCAGCTTGATGCAGAGCGATGATGTCGCTGACTTCGATCCGTCGCTGAACGCCCTTGGACTGCAGGTGATTCATGATCACGGAATCGCTGATCCCGCTGCGCGACATGTTGACCACATCGTGCATGCTGACGCCCGAGGCGGCGATGGTTTGTTGCTGGGCGTAGACTTGTTGTTGGCCCTGGATGTAAGCCTGATCGCGGTAGATCTGCTGTTGTTTGATTTGATTGTCTTGAACTCGACCAATCAATCCACCGGTGATCGCGCCTACTGCCCCGCCAATGAGCGCTCCTTCGGGAGTTTCATCGTTTTGGTGACCGATGATGCCGCCGATGATCGCCCCTGCAGCACCTCCAACGGCAGCCCCGCCTGTAGTGCGCCCCTGGCCATAGCTGGGGCTGGCCACAAAGCTAGCGATCACAACTGTTAGTGTTAGACGAATCATCTTCCGTGATACTCGCATAAGGGTAAAGTGCAGGGCTTGGGCGGCGCCCTGCGTGAAGGAAGGCCAACCGCCGGGGGCACCACTCGCTGGATAAGATCGACATACCATTTCCAGGTTCTAAAGTAAACGCCAAGTAATCGCTACAGTCGCCGCCGCCCGCATTGAAATAGACAGCTTTGATGGGCATTAGAGCGGTGTCGCAGGGCTGGCTATTCGTAGGGTGGAGCGGTGGTAAAAGCGGCGACAAGTCGCCGCACTACAAAGAGCTCACACGCGGCCTTGAAAACTTGCTGGCGACTGGCGATTGGTAGGGTGGTAGGGTGCGCGAGCCTCAGAATGGCTTAGAGCCGCGGAGTTGGTTCCAGTAGATCTTGACGTTGTGCGTGGCGCGACCGACGGCCACGATGTCGATGTCTCCGTCGGCGTCCAGGTCGGCTGCGGCCAAGTCCTCGATGGCTACTCCGCCGGGATCTACCAGCGTCCGCGACCACTGCGCTTGTTCCGCGTCAACGGGATCGTAAATGCGCAGTCCACAACGCGTGCGGTCATCCAGATTGTCCCGCACGCCGATGATCAATTCTTGATCCGCGTCCTCATCCAAATTGGCACAGGCCACGGCATGCCCCCACGCCAACTGGTCGTCGAGCACGCGGCGCGACCAGAGCTCTCCTGATCGCTGCCAGTCCTGGGGCGGCAGGTAGACGACCACTTTGTCGCCATGCCAAGGCTCGATTGTGGCCAGGTAATCCATTCCACTCGCTAGCTTGCCAGCCCGTATTTCGCTCGACCCGCGTTGGGGTGCAGGCGTCTGCTGTCCCGCGCCCAGTGGCTGCAATTCAGTGTGCCCCTGTTCGTTGTTGCGAATCCAAGTCACCCCTTCGTAGCTGGCCGCAATGATCTCCGACTGGCCGTCGCCGTCTAAGTCGCTGGCTTCGAAATTGTGCATCACATGCAGTTGTTCAGCCAGCACGCGGCGCTCCCAATTCGGCTGGGTAGGATCGGCCGGTGGATCGAAGGCGAGCAGTTGGACTGGCGACTGATCGAAGCCCGGTGGCCGCGTGCCTTGGCCTTTGAGCGGTGCCACAATCAACGATGGGCTGTCCGCGCCGCGCAGAGTGATCCAGTTCATGCGATGCGTGGTCGGTTGGCTGCCAATGGGATGGTAGATCCAGGAACCCGCCGAAGTGTGCTGCAGCCAACCGATAGTGCCACCCGAGTCCGAGTTGCCAGGCTGCCAATCGGCACCCAGCGCAAAGTCGACTCGACCATCGCCGTCGATGTCATGGGGCGCAAAGCACACGTTGTCAAAGGGTGCGTCGGGCGTTTCGTAAATTACATGCTCGTTCCAATCGGGCCCCTCCAACCACAGCACTCGCTTAGCGTCCACGATGGCGATGTCCACGTGCCCGTCCTGATTCACGTCGAGCACGCGCACTGCATAGCCGACGCTGAGCTGCGTTGGCAGTTGCTGTGTCTCGAATGCGAGTTGGGCGCTCGCTTGAGGGAGGGTGAGAAGCCACGCTGCACATAGACTCGTCATGCACATGCGAGGTATCGATAGACGAGCGACAAGATTGAAGTCTAAGTTCATTGTGGTGGTCTCTGCGGTAGTACGCACCCACGCATAAGTTTCGGCATATAAAATTAGCCGTTTTGGCGTTAGCCACGGTTGCTTGATAAAACAGGAAACTTATGCGTGGGTGCTTAGTTGTTAAGTCTGGTTTGCGGAGTGCGCCAACATAGCAAAATGCGATGGCTCGCGCACAATAAACTACGCTGTGGCGGCGCGGCGGACTTGATCGATGGCGGCGGCGATGCGTTCCATGTCGCCGCGCGCGCCGAGCAAGGTTGTTTGAGTAAACCACACGGCTTGTTGGCACAGTTGGTCGTTGACTGGACAGGCATTCCGCTCAGCCCACGCAGCCATAAAGTCGCTGCCATAGATCTTTTGATAGTGCGGGTTTTCGGCTAGGGCTAAAACGTGTTTGGAATTGTTGAGCGTCGTGTAGCCAGAACTGGCCGACACGCCGGCTTGGCGCAGTTGCGCTAAGAACGCGTCGCGCGGCTGACCGCCAAATGCTTGTGGATCGTAGTGGAACATGTACAGGTGCCATGCGCTGCGGTCGCACCCGTCGTACAGCTTGGCAGGCTTGATGCCGGGGATTTCGGACAAGAGCTGCGATAGGTAGCGCGCGTTGTCGTCCCGCTGTTTGGCTTGGGCTTCCAGTCTTGCGAGCTGCGTCAGCAGAATGCTGCCTTGGAATTCCGTCATGCGGAAGTTGGCACCGCGGCCAAAGGTTCCGCTCGAGCGACCGCCGCCCGGGGTGTGGAAGTCATAGCAGCGATTGGCAAAGTCGGCGTCGTTGGTGAGCACGGCTCCCCCTTCGCCAGCGGTGAGGTTCTTAGAAGCTTGAAAACTCAAGCATCCTCCCAAACCATGCGTGCCTACGGGCTGGCCACGCCACACCGCAAGTGGCGCTTGGCAGGCGTCTTCGATGAACGGGAGGTTTTTGTCCTGAGCCACGCGGCCGATCGCATCTAGATCGGCGGGAGTACCAGCGATATGCACGGGCAACAACAGTTTGGTGTTCTGCGTTACCGCTTGGCCGATCTTTTGCGCGTCGATCTGCATCGATTCCAAATCGGAATCCACGAAGACGGGCAGTGCGAAGTAGTCGGTGATGACGTTGAACGTAGCGACGAATGTGTATGGAGGCAGGATGACTTCGTCGCCGGGACCGATATTCAGTGCCCCCAAAGCCGTCATCAGCGCCGTCGTGCCCGACGTGGTGGCGACGCAGTGCTTGGCCCGCATCGTCTCGCGCCAACGCTCTTCGAATTCAGCCACGCGCTTGCCACTGCCACGGCCCCAGTGCCCCGAGTTGAGCACCTCTAGCAAACCGGCCGCGTCGCTGTCATCCCACACGGGCCATCCCACCGGGC
>JBEBXX010000405.1:0-3632 GCA_040391435.1 Aureliella helgolandensis
TGCTAGGACAGCATAGATTGAAGAAATTTGGCGACATTTCCGATGGGACATCCAATTCGATGGCTATCGGAGAAAACTTTATCGCGATTACCACCGGGGCCATCACCGATGCCGCAGGTAAAAATGTAACCACACATAACAACTCGTTAACCGCTCCGGAAGGCTATGCGCCGTGGTGGTGGGGAGGAGGCGGGCGACGGTACGATGCGCCCGAGCAATACGCCAACCCGCCGCGGCATATCCTTACTCTCAATTCGCCCATCAATGACCCGTCCTACTTTCTTGGAGGCACCAACCACAATCGCTTGAACGGTCCCAAGGGTGCTCATAGTCATCCATTTTCAAGCCGGCATACCGGCGGAGCCAATTTTGCTTGGTGCGACGGTCACGTGAGCTTCGTCAGCCAAAACATCGACCAATTGCTGTACCGCAGCCTGGGATCGATCAACGGTGGGGAAGTCGCCTCCGAGGAGCAATAGCTCTGAGACAGGTCTCCACGCGACGTCACCATTCCGGTGGTGGCGTGTCAAGCTTGTTCAACCTCATCCCTTCGAACTGGAACGTTGTGTACGATGTCGAATCTACGCGGTGTGATAATCGTAAGTCTGAGCGTTCTTCTAGCCGCGGGTTGTGGTGGCCGCAGCATGCAACCGGCCGGTGGCAAGGTCCTGGTGGATGGAGTGCCCGTTAAAGATGGAGCGGTAACGTTCTATCCAGTAGAGCCAGGACGTGCGGCATCCGCCAGCATTATGGAAGACGGCACTTTTGTGCTCTCCTCGGATAAGCCGAACGACGGCCTGCCAGTCGGCGAATACAAGGTAACGATCGTGGCTGATAGCTGGGTTGCGAACGTTTCGGAAAAAGAGCGACAGGCCATGGAAGCCATGCTCAAGCAGCAAGGCGCAATCGATGACACGGGTTTGATGAGTGGCGGCAAACTGACACATATCGTGCCGCCAATTTACAACGACATCGCCACCACTCCGCTCACACAGACGGTAACCCAAACGAGTCATCCTCAAGAGTTCATCTTCGACATCCCATCGAAGAAAAAAAAGTAGCCGCAGGAGTGCGCGATGTGCATTGTGCGTTGGCAGAGACGCGCAGGTGCGAAAGGATGTCCTGGGCGACAGCTTCGGTCTGATGCAATGGAGAGTACGTTAACAAGCCGTGCCCCAAGAGCGCTACGCGGGCGACCTGCCGACGAGAATCGCAGGCTAGGAGGTGGCCTGCAAGATTTGCAGGGCTTGCTCGTGGACGAGGCCATTGCTGCCGACGCCATCGCCGCCAAAAGCGCCGGACTGGCCATTCCAACTGCTAAAGCGTCCGCCGGCCTCTTCGATAATGGGCTGCACCGCAGCTAAGTCCCATGAATTGGCTTCGGGGTCGACCATCAGCTCGCCGCGACCAGTAGCTACGAGCAGATAGCCATAGCCATCGCCCCAGGAACGAGTTATGTAGGCAGCGGACTCGAGCGCATGGTAGGCGGCTTGGGCCCCACGCTTGGCGAAACCGTCGACTTGGGAAACGACAAACAGCCCGTCCTCCAGCTTGCGCTGGGAGACGTAGCAGCGCTGTGGCGCGCTGCCTCGCATGGAGTGCCAGGCACCGCAACCGCGCGCGGCAAACACGATCTCGTCCAATCCCGGCAGGTAGATCACCCCCCCGACACTCTCCCCCTGGCTGACGATCCCGACCAGGGTCGAATATAGAGGTACGCCACTGATGAAGCTCTTGGTGCCATCGATCGGGTCGATAATCCACTGGTAGTCCGACTCGCCCGCACGCTCGCCAAACTCTTCGCCGATAATCGAATCTTGGGGATAACGCTGCTGTAGCTCTCCGCGAATCAATTGCTCGGCCTGCTTGTCAGCGATCGTCACCGGCGAATCATCCCCCTTGCGCTCCACGGTGAATGAATCGCCTTGAAAATGCTCGAGCGTCGAATGGCCGGCCAGCAGAGCGAGGTCGACCGCCGCTGCCAAGCGGCCGTCGATAACAGTTCGCAGCGACTCGGGAAGTTCCAGAAGTTTCATGAACGGGCCTCTACCTAATCCAAGCTACAGCTAATCGCTACCGACGGGCGCTGCGGGTGCCGCGTCCCCCTCTGGCCCAGGAGCCGTCCAGAACGAATGCACCGCCAACATGATCGCCCCACACACTAGCAGACTGTCGGCGATATTGAAATTGGGCCACACGTAGTTGGCATTGTATTGAAACAGAATCCAGTCGCGGACCCCGCTGCTCCAGAGCGGCACCTCCGGCGGTGGATTCCATAAGCCCAGGCGATCGTACAAGTTGCCAAAGATGCCGCCGCTGACCGCTCCCAAGGCCACGACCAACCACCAGCTCTCGATGGCACGGTATCTATGCAACCACACGACAATGGCCACCGCTGCCGCTATGCTGAGCGTGGCAAACAGCTTTCCCCAGCCGGCACCCAGTCCGAATAGCGCGCCGGGATTGACGGCCGTCTCGATTCCCACGTAAGGTTCGATCAGCCACCAGGGAGGCGATTGGCCGGGCAGTCCACGCCAACTGAACGCCCACTGTTTGGTGAACAGATCGACTGCGGTTCCCAACCCAACTAATCCAGCGAACGCTAACCAGCGAACCCACAGTTTGGGGCGGGCTACCGCCGGGACGGATGACTCTGACACTTCAGACTTCCAATCGAGCAGCGCACTTGACACAGTACGGGGTATCCGGAATCACTTCTAAGCGGGCGCGCGGGATGCGACCACCGCATTCCTCGCATGCACCGTACGTTCCATCTCCGATTTTTTCAAGTGCAGCATCGATCCGATCCAAACGTTCGCCATCGGAGGAGAGCAAGTTGAGCGTAAATTCTTGCTCGAAGCTATGCGTCCCTACCTCCGCCGGGTGAATCGGAGCATGATTGTCGGCGGCCCCATCTGAGCCGCCCAGCGCTTCGCGCGACATCATGCTCACATCGCCCACGAGTCGGTGACGGAAGGCGAGCAGCAATTCACGGAACCGAGCGTAGTCGCCGCCGGCCGATGTAATAGTCTTCTTCAGAGGCCGCGAGGCGGTGGTGGTCATCCTAGCCTTAGGCGCTGAGCTTCGCTTGGGATTGGCCGCCGCCGGGGATGCGGATGCCGGGGATGCGGATGCCAGTTGCGTCTGCTTGCTGCCCGGCTTCGGTGCCCTCGTAGGGCTTTTTGCGGAACTCTTGGCTGGGCTCTTTGTAGAACTTTTCGCGGAACTCTTTGGGCCGGTTTTCAGAGCGGGTTTGGCAGGGGCTCTGGTTGCGGACTTCTGGCTGGCTGCGGAGCTCCGGGTGGTGGGCTGCTGAGCAGATTTTTTTGAAGCTGTGCGTGTTGTGGCCACCGCCTGGCCAGCCTTAGGCTGCTTGGCAACTGGCCGCGTGGCCGTAGCTGTTTTGGCTGCAGACTGTTTACCAATTGGTCTCTTGAGCGCCGCTGCGCTCTGTGTGACCGGTGCCTTCTTGTCGGCTGCCTTCTTGTCGGCTGCCTTGGAGCCAGTTTTGGCAGCAGTTTTCTTGCCCGCTGCGACTAAGGATTCCACGGAGCCCCCTCCTTTAACGGAATTCTTTCTGCCCTTCGCCAGTGATGAGCTCGCCCCTGTTTTGGATGCCGACACCGGGGCTC
>JBEBXX010000406.1:0-3631 GCA_040391435.1 Aureliella helgolandensis
ACCGCTGCCCGAGTCAGGCTCTTTGCCTCTGCTGACGCTGTGCAACTGACGCCGGCGCAACTAGCGCAGCGCGAGCAGATTGAAATGCGCATCGACTCTTTGCGCGAACGCAAGGCGTCGCTCGACGAAGCGGACTATTACGAGCAACTCGAATCGCTGTTGTTGGAATTGTCGCTAGGGTTATAGTCGGGTCGCAATGAATTTTTCGCGGTAGCGGCGTGCTAGGCGACACATCCGCACAGGGTTTGTTACCAGCTCACGGGACGCTAGTTGCGAGCCGAGTGGAGACTGCGCCACGTTAGCTTAACTGCAACTAGCCATGCCGATTACATTGGCTGCGCACGGCGCTGGTTACGAATGTATGGGCGCTGGTTAGGAGCTGAGCAATGGAGTGGGGACTAGGAAGGCGTGTTGAAAATACATCACCAGCGCTCCCTGGCCGGCTATCAACTGAGCTACATACAGGGCCCCTACGTAGACTAGCGCGCTGGCCAGCCCGGCAATACGTGCTGACCACCGCAGACTCCAGTGGCGGTGGGGGCATTCTAGAGCCTTGCGTCGGCCGGTAGCGTATCCAATGGCTGCGCCGAGCATTAGTTTGGCCGGCAGCATGAATACGACAAACACCAAACTGGGGGCCCACACAAGCTCGGCCGGCGTCGCCTCGATGCGTAGCAAATAGAGCGGGATGCACAGTAGGCAGAGCACCCACAAGGCGGACGCATGCGCCCATGGAGCGCATAGAAAAGTTCGACGGACTCGCTTGACGTCGAACATCGCTCGCCAGCGATTGTGTTGAGCTAGCTGAATTTGCAGAAAGGGTAGATAGAACGAGATGAGCACCATGCCCGCCGCGCCTAGCAAGCCAACTGCGGCGGCTGGTGGAAAGTTCTGTGAGCGTTGGCCAATGATCATCAGTGTGACTGGGATAAAGATCCACGCGAGCGCTCCGCACGTAGCTCGCAGTCCCAAAAACCACAGTCGCGGAAAATGTAGTTTTGTGACTATGCCGTAGAGATCATCACTGGCCCGTTGCCAAGTCTGAATGCGGAAGAATTCTCGCAGGAATCGCAACGGCGCTGGCCATAACAAGTGTCGCGGCCGGCCGCCGCGCATGGCGGCCCACACCACGTGTGCCATCCAAAGCAGAGTCAGCGAAAAAGCGGTCACCCGCCAGCCAGCAGCCTCTTGCGAACCGGGGAGCAGCAGTTGAGCGTCGTAGGACAGATCGTGAACCAGTGCGACTGGTAACCGCAGCAGGCAAGCTAACAACACGAAGACTCCCATGCGTCCGGCGAGGCGCCGCCCCGGTAGAGCTGCTGCCCACGCGCGCCCGGCGGCCAATTCGGCTGCCGCATGCAGTAGATATCCCAGGCTGGCCAGTTGCACGATGGGGATTGCAGCTACCACAGCCAATAAGACGCATAGACTGGCCAAGTCCCAGCAGCGGCCCAGCAACCAGATGGGCCACGCATACCATCGACTCGGCCACGCCGCGAGTTGAAGGTGAGCTTGCATGCGCGGGCGGGTCCTCTGGCAAAGTTAAGTCTTGGTGTAAGAAAGCATAGCGTAGGCCTGCCGCTTGCGATCTGTCGTATTATTCGCTGGCAGGCGACAATTATCGCCAAGATCGCGAAATAATTTGCGAATCACCTACAATACAAGCTCTTCCGAGCGGTTTTGCCCACAGCGCGGCGAGGTGGTTCGAACGTAGTTGCCCGGGTGATTAACCATATTTCATTAGCGATTTGTCCATCATGACGCGGCCGTCGACAGAACCAGAGTCGGGACCAATCGCCCAGCCGGTGATTGCTACCAAACGCCGCGTAGCGCAGCGACTACTCGTAACTGCAGTCGGTTTGATGGGGCTGGCCATCGCCGTTCAGACGCTGGTTAGTCGCCCCGCCATCGAACGCCGCAGTTTAGCCGATTCTAGCAGTCTGCGTGTGGCGCAGGACTTCCAGCACTCGTTAGCTAAGGTCAATAGCCAGTTGGCCGTCATGGCGCAGTCGGTAGATGTCGAGATAGCGGCCCGCGCTAGCAATTTGGCGATTGCCCGTCGTTTGTCCCTCGCCTTAGTAGGCAGCGGATTGTCGCTCGAAGAGGTCCGTGCATTTGAAGCGGTTCCGCGGGATCGACAAGTAGCCTGGTGGACCGATTACCTGCTGTCGGATCAGCGTTGGGCTGACAACTTTGCCGAGCGCTTCTCACGCGCGCTGGTCGGTACTGACAATGGCCCCTTTTTGCTGTTTAGGCGGCGCAAGCTCAACGCGTGGCTGTCCGAGCAGTTGTCGCGTGGCGTGGGCTATGACCAAATGGTGCGGTCGATGCTTAGCGCCGAAGGCCTGTGGACCGACACTCCACCTGTTAACTTTGTGACAGCCACCATGGATGAGGCCAACGAAGGTCGGGGCGACCCGATTCGTTTGGCGGGCCGCACCAGTCGCGCACTGTTAGCACAACGCATCGATTGTGTTCAGTGCCATGATGATTTCCTCGGGACGCTCAACTTCGGTAACCTGGAGCACAGCGTGGGAGGGACTCAAGAACATTTTCACCGCTTAGCGGCCTTCTATGCCGGGACCGCGCTGGCTGATCCGGTCTTCAGCGGCATTACCGACGACGGACGGCCCTACCGCGTCGAGTATTTGGGGCACGGTGAAGAGAGTCTCGTGACGCCGGCTGTACCGTTCTTGCCCGAGCTCTTGCCTGCCCAAGGCAAGCCACGCGCGCGGCTAGCAAAGTGGATTACCCATGCGGACAACTTGGCGTTCTCGCGGGCCACGGTCAATCGAGTGTGGGGATTGATGTTCTCTCGACCGCTGGTCGAACCCGTCGACAGCATTCCGATGGATGCGGCCGCTCCCCCACCGCTCGATACATTAGCAGCAGATTTTTCCTCGCATGGATTCGATATGAGGCGCTTGGTGCGGTTGATAGCGGCGAGCGATGCTTTTCAGCGCGATAGCCGCGCAAATTTTGAGATCACCGCGGTGCACGAGCAGGCGTGGAGCGTGTTTCCATTGACGCAACTGCGACCTGACCAGGTCGCGGGGAGTTTGATTCAGGCCGGCAAACTAACGGCGCTAGACCGAACCAGCTCAGTTTTTCGTCGGCTAGAAGCCTTCGGAAGCAAGCAGAATTTCCTGCAGCGTTTTGGCGACCGTGGCGAAGATGAATTTGCAAGCGAAGCGGTGACCATCACGCAGCGGTTGGTGATGATGAATGGCGAGCTGGTGGCTGACAGGACCAAGGTAGACTTGATCAACAACGCCGCTACGCGCATCGCGACACTGGTAGCCGACGATGAGCGGGCTATCGAGCTGATCTTCTTGTCGACCTTTAATCGTCGGCCTTCCAATGATGAGCGATCCGCGTTCGTGCCGCTGTTGAGGGGAAAGACGAATCGCGCTCGACAGCAAGCCCTTAGCGATATCGCCTGGGCCATGGTCAATTCAACAGAGTTTTCATGGAATCATTAAATAGAGTCGAGGCAGGTCTTACGGTGGGGAATGCATCCTGCTTGCCACGAGAGTGTGGGCTATGCATCCTGCTTGCCAGTGGGGTATGCATCCTGCTTGCCACCCAATAAAGAGAGGCACCGCAAGCTAGAAGCATACGCCACCGCAAG
>JBEBXX010000407.1:0-3628 GCA_040391435.1 Aureliella helgolandensis
GGGGAGCGGCGGTAACCTCGGTAGCCAACCAATCGCCAGCCGCTAAAGTGGGCATCATGGCTGGCGATGCGATAACCTCGATCGCTGGCATGCCTGTGCAATCCGGTCGCGACCTAATGCTCTGGCTCGATACAGCCCGCGCAGGGCAGACCGTACAAATTGGCTATCAGCGCGGTACATTGCCGCGCACGGCGACGCTCACTTTGGAGATGACTCCTGAGGCTCGTTCGGCCAGTCGGCCCGCCGTCGCAAAGCGACTTCGAGAGACTGCGAATAGCCCGCCTGCACCACCGGCTCTGGAAACACCAGCCTCGCTGCCGTTGGAATTCACAGTTCCACCTCCCCTGGATCTCACTCAATCAGGTCCCTCGCGCGCCGGCGACGTTGTACCAAATGTAATTCCAACATCGCAAGGTCCCCGCCCCGCCGACATGGCAGAGGGTGCTGTGCAGGGCGCTGGCAGCGAAGCGGACTCGACAGCCGAGATTGCCAAGTTGCAAAGCGAAGTAGCTCGGCTGCGCAGTGAACTTGAAAAAGCCAATCAGCGGCTAGAATCTACGCAAAATCGTCTGCAGCAAATTCTCGAAGGTCTCGGCAAGGAATAGGCAACGTGTGCAAGTGTTTAGGACCATTCAGTCGAGTAAGCGGCGGTCTACCGGCTGCTGAAGCAGTGCGTCTGCGGCACTCCCCGGGCGATTTTTTCACAGCCTCGCTGCAGCTACGCCAAGGGCGACCGAATGGGATTCTACATCCATGGGCGCTGCGCCTCTCGGCTCTGCTTCTGCTGTCACTCGCGCCACTCAGACCGCTGACTGCCCAGCCAGAGCAGTCGACAAACTCGGCTTCGCAAGTTGTGACGACGGACCCGTCGCAGGCTTCGCTACCCACGCCCGACCCGGCTGCAATCGCTGCCCACATCGATGCTTTGGGCGACGCCAGTTATCGAGTCCGACAACTGGCCCGCTGGCGATTGGAGCAGTCACCGCTGGAGACCTTGACAGCTATTGAAGTTTGCTTGGGGCAGGTCGACTATGAGACCGGCGATCAATTGATTGACTTGCTCAGCGCCATGGCAACCCACAGCGATGTGGCCATTAGTCTGCGCGCTCAGGCGGCCCTGCGATCCCACGCCAATGGCGTGTCCTCTTTGGGGCGACGCGCGGCTACGGCCCTGCGAGCCATCGCCGATCTTCAAGAAGCGCAAGCTTTGGAAATCCTCTCTCACCATGGTGCGAGGTTTGGTTCGCCCAACGCACTTGGGTTCACCCTCAATGCACAACTCGAACAACCCGGGCAGGTATTGGCATTGTGGATCGACCAGTCATTTACGGGCGACGACTCCACGATCGGTTGGGTACAATTCCTCAAATCGATCGACAGCGTTTTTTTAGAAGGCCCTGAAATTGGAGACCTGCACTACAACGCATTGGCCCGACTGCCCGGCATAAAGAATGTCAAGCTGAAGCACGTCGCCCTGACAAAAGCCAATCTGCAAACTCTGTCTTCACTTCAGACGTTGGAGATGCTTGAGCTGTCGTATGTTGACATCGATGATAGCTACCTGGAACTGCTGGCCAAATTGCCGGTCAGCCAGTCCTTGCGTCTATTCGGCACGGGTATCACCAATGAAGGGGCGGCCAAGTTGGCACAGCAGTTGGACGGAATTGAAATCTACTGTGGCAAAGGGGGTTATTTAGGAATTGCTACCAACATTAAAAACACCGTCGTGTCCAACGTCATCGCGGGATCTGGTGCGCATTTAGCCGGCATTCGGATGGGCGATGTACTGACTCACGTCGATAGTGTTCCCATCCGCGATATGAACGAGCTACGGACGGAGTTGGGTAAGCACACTGCCGGCGACCTAATCGTGATTTCGCTCACACGACCTCTGGCCCCGAATCAAACCATCGAGATGCAAGTAGACGTGACGCTGGGCGAAGACCCCAAGTGAGCGCTGCAAGCCAGAAGCTGCCCGAGGACGATGCTCATCCCCTAGACTCGCCGCAGAGCCTAGCTGACTTTCGCCGCGCGCTGCTGGCTTGGTACCGCGTCCATCACCGCACGCTCCCCTGGCGTCAGACGCAGGATGCGTATGCAATTTGGATCAGTGAGATCATGTTGCAGCAGACGCAAGTCACAACCGTCATCGATTATTACCGTCGATTTCTAGAGAGATTTCCCAATGTAGCGAGCTTGGCTGCAGCAGCAGAGCAGGAGGTTCTGACCCTGTGGTCCGGGCTGGGCTATTACCGACGCGCGCGGCAGATGCACGCAGCGGCCCAGCAGATCGCTACCCAACACGCCGGCAGTTTCCCACGTTCTTTCGACGAGGTGCTCTCGCTGCCGGGCATTGGGCGTTACACCGCCGGGGCCATCGTGTCTTTTGCCTATGGTCATCGAGCGCCCATCCTGGAGGCCAATACGGTCCGCCTCTTCAGTCGATTGATCGGGCTGCGCCAAGATCCCAAAACAGTTGCCTCTCAAAGGCAACTGTGGAGCTTTGCCGAACGAATTTTACCCCGGCCGGGTCGACGGGTAGCAAGCGTAAATCAAGCGGTCATGGAACTTGGGAGTTTGATCTGTACCCCGACGCAGCCCGACTGCGACGCGTGCCCGGTCCGTCGCTTTTGTGCGTCCCACCAGGCCGGCATACAACACCAAGTCCCCGTGCGATCGCCGCGCCCCACTTTTACTCCGCTGCATCACGCATTAGTGGTCGTGCAGCAAGCTGGTAAAACTTTAATGCGTCAGAACCCGACCGACGGCTGGTGGTCCGGGCTTTGGGATTTCCCCCGCGTCGACCTCACCGCGCTTGGCTGGCACGCTGAGTTCGAGCGCGTCCTGGACATATCTTCACAGCAAATCGATCTGTTGCAGCACGGCATGCAACAGCGCTTGGGATTGGAATTGCGCGAGGCGAAGACTGAGTACATCAAGTCTATGCGGCACGGCGTGACACGCTACCGCATCGCCCTGCACTGCTATCGTGCGCAGGTCAAAACAGCAGCCGAACTTTCGCCGAAGCACAACTGGCAGTGGGTCGATTTGAAATTAAAGCCAGAGCTGCCACTGACATCCTCCGCACATAAGCTGCGTCGCTGGCTGCTCGAACAAAACGGCAGCTAGAGCTGATGAATTTTACTCGCGGTGTTTCAGAGAGCCTGGTATCGGTCGCTCAATAGCACCACCTTGCCGCGATCGACTCCGCGCTCAACTCGTCGATGGGCCTGGGCCAGTTCCTCCATCGGGAAGCGACTATCGATGGTGACCTGCAGCTTGCCCGCTTCGTAGAGCCTAATCAGCTCGCGGAGATCCTCAGCATTGGGTTTAGCGATCATAATGCTGCCTGGTTTTGGAAGTAGCCAAGTCAGCATAGTCATGAGCAGGCCCTTGACGCTCGGTTCGGTAGAAACAAAGCGGCCATCAGGCTTCATTACGCGACGCGTCTTACGATAGCTGGCTTTGCCGGCTGCGTCAAAGATCAAATCCCAGCGCTGGCCGGACTTAGTAAAATCTGTCTGCTGATAGTCGTAAAACTGGTCGGCTCCCAGGGACAGACAAAACTCGCGATTGGCCCCACTGGCCACAGCGTCAACGCGGCAGCCGTAAGCCTTGGCAATTTGGA
>JBEBXX010000408.1:0-3619 GCA_040391435.1 Aureliella helgolandensis
AGCCGGTCTACAGACCCTTTGTGTACGCAGACGGCTGCGATTTGCATGATGCGACTGTTTTTTGGCTGAACTCTGCGGCCCTCTGCGCCTCCGCGCACTCTGCGTTAAAAAATATTGCGTTAAAAAACAAACGCAGAGAACGCAAAGGCGCAGATGCACTAGTCGACTGACCAACGCGCGAGGCTCTATTGCACCGCGCTCCGCCCAATTCGAATAATCGCGGCCTGCGCAGGCGATGGCAGGTCCTAACTCCCCCACTCAATCAACCTAGCTCAGTCAACGCACTAGCCACGGTTGATTTGATTAGCCGTTTTGGCGTTAGCCACGTGCGTGGGTGCATAGATGGGACTGCGAAGGCGGCTGCAGAAAATCTCAAGAAATACTGCGACTGGCTGTAGCTGATGCAGCGGTTATGCCGATGATGCTTGGGATGGATAGTGCGAAGCAGCCGTTTAAAATCGCAAGTGGGACGCAAACCATGTTGGTAAAGACCAGTCGTTTTGGGCAAGTTCACAGCAGTCAAGCGGAAGTCATCATTTTTCCGCAGGGGCTGATTGGGTTTGAGGCGAGCCGTCATTGGTTGATCGTGCCCGATCCCGAGAATGCCGACGTGGCTTGGCTGCAGTCGGTCACGCAACCGCAAGTGGCCCTGCCGCTGATCAGCCCGCGCAAGTTTGCACCCGACTACCGGGTCAACGTGCCGACGCGGCAATTGTCGCCGCTTAACCTGCGCAGTTCTGATCAGGTATACATTTTGAATGTGGTCAGCAAGTCGGGAAAAACGTTGACCGCCAATTTGCGCAGCCCGATCGTGGTCAACCTGACGCAGCGCTTGGCCTGTCAAGTCATTACTAGCGACGCTTTGCCACTGGCCTTGCCGATAACTTTGACTAAGAAAACTGCGCTGCGAATGGCGGCTTAGATATAATGTTCGATAGGCAGTACAAGTCTTTCAACAGTGGCAAATGATCGCCTATGCTTCGCGCGCGTCAGCGATTCGGAAAATATCTAATTGAACGTCGCATCGCCGAGGGCGGTTTTGCTACGGTGTATCAGGCGGCTGATACGATCGAGGGCGTTCGCGTAGCCCTGAAAATCCCCCACGCGCACTTGGTCAACGAGTCCTGCATCGCCAGTTTTCGGCAGGAGGCTCGGTTGGCAGCCAAGCTGTCCCATCCCAATATATTGCCGCTCAAGTACGCCGACTTCATCGATGGCAAGTTTGTGATCGTGACGCCGCTGAGCGAATCTTCGCTGGAGGATCGACTGCAGAAGCGGTTGAGCGTCAAGACGGCCATTCATTTCTCCGAGCAAATGCTGTGCGCGGCCGCCTATGCCCATGAGCGGAAGATCATCCACTGCGATATCAAACCCGACAACATGTTGCTGTTCCCCAACAACCAATTGCTGTTGACCGACTTTGGCATTGCCAAGATCGCGCATCGCACGCTGCAGGGCTCTGGCGGTGGGACGCTGGGCTATGTCGCTCCCGAGCAGGCCATGGGGCGTCCATCGTTTCGCTCAGACGTGTTTTCCTTGGGCATTGTCATGTACCGCATGTTGGCCGGTACGCTCCCCGAGTGGCCCTACCAGTGGCCGATGGCCGGCCACGATCGGCTGCGTGGGCGAGTCAACCAGCCTCTGGTTGACCTGCTGCGAAAATCGCTCGAGTTCGATGCGGCTGCACGGTTCAGCACGGCCGAGCAGATGCTGGCCTCGTTCTCGCGGATTAAACAGCCGCTGCGGGCTCCAACCACGGAGAAGAAACCTCGCACCGCATCGGCTCGCGGGCTGAGCTGGCAGCAACTGCGCCGCAAAGAGTTTCAACACGATTTTGGCTCCGTGCTCGGGACGACTTGCTCGTGCGGCAAGTGCCAGGGGCCGGTGGCGGAGCCGATGTTGGCCTGCCCCTGGTGTGGAGATGATCGAAAGCAGAACCCTTGCCCGACCAGCTTTCCTGTCTACTGTCCGCGCTGCTGCCGCGGGCTCAAAAGCGATTGGCCCTACTGCCCATGGTGCTACGGAGGCGGTTTTGAAGTCGAAGCCAAGCGGCACTATCCCGATCGCCGCTATACCGCCCGCTGCTCCAATAAGAAGTGCACGCGTAAGAAGTTGATGCCCTTTATGCGCTACTGCCCTTGGTGCCGCGTATCGACCAAACGCAAATGGAAAATAGAAGGTTCGCCGCATAGCTGTCAACAATGTGGTTGGGGGGTGCTGCCTCAATACTGGTCCTATTGCCCGTGGTGCACCACACGGCTAGCGGACACGCGGTGATCTCCATGCTCCCATGTGAACCGTTGCTTGTGATCGACCAGCAGTTCGATACGCCGCAGGCCAAGCAGTTCGCGGGCGGGACGGTCTACTACTACACCCGCCGCGATCCAGAAAAACAGACGCCAAACGAAGATGCAATTGGCCTGTTGTCCATCGGCGAGTTTGCCGGAGTGCTGCTGATTGCCGATGGCTGCGGCGGGCAGGCCAACGGTCAGCTCGCATCGCAGTTGGCGATCGAAGCGGTGGCCGAGACGCTGCTTCAGTGCGAGCATCCGGCGCAGTTGCGGACGTCCATTTTGGATGGCTTCGAATCCGCCGTGGGGCGCGTCAGACAATTGGGGACCGGCGCAGCCACCACGCTCATTGCCGTGGAGATCAATGCCGGAGTTATCCGCACCTTTCATGTAGGGGATTCGCAGGTCCTATTGGTGGGTAGCCATGGCAAGGTCAAACTGCAGACGCAGGCGCACTCGCCGGTGGGCTATGCGGTGGAGGCTGGCATGTTGACCGAGAAGGCCGCACTACAGCACGCGGACCGCCACTTGGTCTCCAACGTGATCGGTGCCGACGATTTGCATATCGATATGGGCCTGCCGCGGCAACTGGCTCCCCAGGACACGTTGTTGCTCGGCTCCGATGGTCTGTTTGACAATCTGCGCTTGGAAGAGATTGTAAACACCATTCGCAAAGGTTCACTGGCCAGCGCGGCCGCTAGCCTGAGCTCACTAGTGCAGCAGCGCATGACGGCCACTGAGGAAGGCAAGCATCCCAGCAAGCCGGACGATTTGGCTTTTATTCTCTTTCGCCTCAATCATCCGCCGCGCAGTGAGGCAGCCTCTGCCAGCGACGCAGGCTAGCCGCGATCGGTCTGGCTGCACACTCGCTGGAGACCACCGACTGCGATCGCTAGATGTCGATGGCGAGATGAGGTCGCGGGCTCAGCTATCCGAGTAGGTTCTATGGTGACGCGTGCCTCAGGGCGCATTATCGGGGCGTTCGATGGAGTACAATATGTCACCTCGGGCGAATGCTTCTCCTACCGCGGGCTTCTCCACTCGCTATTCATTCTTACTATCCAACACACGGTTCTAATGTTAATTGAGACACTACTGCGGCCCTTGCCGCCACCGGCTCTGAGCTGGATATGGCTCCTGATTTTGACGGCGGGTGCACCCACTGCTGGCGTAGCCTGGGCCCAAAACCCCGAACAAACCCCACGCGCACCGCGTCCGCAGGTCGTTCCAGAAACGCCTGAATTCAAGGCTGCCAGCGAGGCCTTTCGCGAGCACTTGAAAGACATGCGCGAGGTTATGGTGCACTACAATACTGAGCTTCCCAACCT
>JBEBXX010000409.1:0-3618 GCA_040391435.1 Aureliella helgolandensis
AAGTGTTGTGCGAAGTGTGCTAGCACTTTGCCCACGCCGGTACCGCAGTCGATTGCTTTGCCCCTGGCTTGCTTGTCAAGTCGCTACGGGGCGTTAAGTTATCCCATGGCTGTGCCCCCCGCGCCCCCGCCGGCAAGACGGATGGATTGCACCTAGTTGGAATCCATCAAGCATTTGTAGTAACCCAATCGAGAACAAATTTTTTCTAAGTGGCTTCGCCATGTCCCGTATCGGAAAAAAACCTATCACCGTCGCTGACGGAGTAAAAGTTGCGGTTGCTAATTTTTTAGTAACTGTCGAAGGCCCAAAGGGTAAGCTTGAGTTCAAGCACCGCCCCGAAGTTAAAGTGAATGTCGACGAAGACGGTCGCTCTGTGGCGGTGAGCCGCGACGCCGAGGACCGAACCTCACGCGAATTGCATGGCTTGACCCGCGCCGTAATCAGTAACATGATTGTGGGGGTCAAGGAAGGCTATGAAAAGAAGCTGGAAGTGGTCGGTGTGGGTTACATTTGCTCGATCCAAGGCAAGCAATTGCAGTTGCGCGTCGGATTTGCCAACGAGCTGAAGAAGTCGATTCCGGACGGACTGGACGTCTCCTGCCCCGACCAGACGCACATCGTGGTGCGTGGTTGTGACAAGCAGCAAGTCGGCCAGTTCGCTGCCGAGGTCCGGTCGCTTCGCAAGCCGGAGCCGTATAAGGGCAAGGGCATTCGCTATCAAGGCGAGCAAGTCAAACTCAAGGCTGGTAAGTCGGCTAGCTAAGCGTGGCTAGTCAACGTCGCGGTGCGGCCGCGTGTACGAACGCAGTGTACGAATAGAGTGATCTACGAAAAGTTGATTGAAGGTGTCGGTGACCCGTGAAGATTAAGAAAATTGTCAACAACCGTCGTGAGCGCCGACGCTTCCGCGTCCGCTCAAAAATTCGCGGCACGGCTGAGCGTCCACGACTGTGTGTGCAGCGTTCGCTGCGCCATTTCTCGTGCCAGTTGATCGACGATGACGCTGGCCGAACTCTGGCATCTGCTTCGACCCTGGATGCGGCCCTGGCCGGTAGCTCAAGCGGCAACGCCGACGCCGCCGCGCGAGTGGGCAAGGCGATCGCCGAGAAGGCTCAAGCGGCCGGCGTCAAGCAGGTTCGTTTAGATCGAGGCTCTTGCAAATACCATGGGCGCGTGGCGGCTTTCGCAGACGCCGCTCGCGAAGCTGGCCTAGAACTTTAATATATCGCAATCGGTTTTCCTGAAGGGTGCCTCCAAAGTGGCTAATCAACCTCAACAATCCAACGATGGCTCAATCGAGCGCGTGCTCAAGATCAAACGCTGTGCGGCGGTGGTCAAGGGTGGACGTCGATTCAGCTTTGCGGCACTGGTGGTCGTCGGCGACGGCAAGGGCCGCGTCGGCTACGGCTACGGCAAAGCCAACGAAGTTCCGCCGAGCGTTCAGAAGGCTCAGAAACAAGCCAACCGCGAAGTGGTCGATGTGCCTATCGTCGACGGGACCATCCCGCACGCGGTCATCGGGCGCTACGGCGCAGCTAAGGTGATCCTGCTGCCAGCTAACCCTGGTACCGGTATTATCGCTGGTCCGGCCGTGCGGGCTGTGTGCGAAGCGGTTGGCCTGAAGGACATTCTGACCAAGAGCTTTCGCTCAAATAATCCATCGGTCCTGGTCAAAGCAACATTCAACGCATTGCAGCAGCTCCGCACGCGCGAGTTTGTCGAGCAGCTACGTGGGGTTCACCTATCATGAGAATTGACGACGTCAACAAGGGCATTACCAAGCACCGCAAGCCGCGACGCATCGGCCGCGGAAACGGTAGCGGACAGGGTAAGACGGCCGGCCGTGGTCAAGACGGTGCTAAGTCGCGCAGCGGCTATTCGCGCCACCCCGGCACGATTGGCGAAGATCTGCCGATGATCCGCCGCATACCGAAACGGGGCTTTTTCAACAAGTTCGCCGAGACCGTAGTGGCGCTCAATGTGGGCGACCTTTCGGCAGTCTTTGCGGCTGGCGAAGAGGTCACGCCGAGCGTTCTCCAAGAGCGCGGAATCGTCAAGAAGCGCTTCGACCAGATCAAGATTCTGGGCGACGGCGAAATGGACAAGGCCCTGAACATCTCGGCCCATCGTTTCAGCGCTTCGGCGGCTGAGAAAATCGCTGCCGCGGGCGGAACCGCGACGGTCTTGCGAGCCAAACGGACTCCCAAGCAACGCGTGGCCGATTTGGCTGCCGGCAAGAAATAGACACTGGATGCGTCTGGCCACTGAGGAGCCTGTGCGATGTGGGAAAAATTACGGGTCATCTTTACGATCCCCGAACTGCGCCAAAAGATTCTGCTCACGCTGGGCTTGCTCGGCGTGTATCGCATCGGATACCAGATTCGGCTGCCGATGGTCAACCCGCCATCGGGCGGCGGTAGTGGCAACCAGATCGACAACTTCCTGGATAAGATATCCCTGTTTGCGGCAACCGACCTGCGCGATGTGACGATCTTCGGACTGGGCATCATGCCCTATATCTCTGCCTCGATCGTCTTCCAGTTGCTCGGCAGCGTATATAAGCCCATCGAGACACTGCGCAAAGAGGGCCAGTCCGGCATGCGCAAAATCAATGAGTACACGCGCTATTTGACGGTCTTCCTGTGCCTCATTCAGAGCTTCGTGTACCTCAAGTACGTGGTCATGAGCGACGCTAGTACGGTGGCTTCGCAGTTCTGCTATCCGGGGACCAACACGCTGACAGTGGGCTGGCAGTTCACCGCGATTGCAATCATGACCTGCGGGACTGTCTTTTTGATGTGGCTCGGTGAGCAGATTGACGAATACGGAATCGGCAACGGCATCAGCCTGTTGATCATGGCAAGTATTCTAGCTCAAATGCCGCGGGCCCTGCTGGAGCTGCGTCAGAACATGACGACCCAGTTGAGCGGTTCTTCCGGAGAGATCGGTCCAGACAAACTGATTGTGCTGGCTGCCCTATTCGTGGCGGTGGTATTTGGCGTGGTGTTTATCACTCTTGGACAGCGTCGCATTCAGACGCAGAGCGCCAAGCACGTGCGTGGCAATCGCGTCTACGGTGGGACCAAGCAGTACTTGCCTCTGCGCATCAATCAGGCTGGCGTAATGCCGATCATCTTCGCCAGCAGTTTGTTGATGCTCCCCGGAGTGCTGTTTGGCGTTATGGCGTCTTGGTTTGCCAGTCCCTCGGCGAGCAGCGACTCATGGACGCAGCAGGTGGCCGGCTTCCTGGCGGCCCTTGGAAACACCTTTACCAGCGGTCAGTCCCTGACCTACATCGTAATGTACGTAGCCCTCATCTTCTTCTTCTGTTACTTCTGGACATCGATCACCTTCAATCCGAAGGAGATGTCTGAGAACCTGAAAGATCACGGTACATTCGTGCCCGGCTATCGGCCTGGTCGACGCACGGCCGACTATTTGGAGAAGGTGATGATTCGCATCACTTACGTAGGAGCAGCCTTTTTGGCCCTGGTCGCCATCGTGCCCATCATCGTTAACATTCAGCTCGGCGTGCCATTTTCCGTCGCCTCCTTCTACGGTGGGACGGGCTTGCTGATTGCGGTGAGCGTGGCGTTCGACTTGATTCAGAAGATTGAC
>JBEBXX010000410.1:0-3610 GCA_040391435.1 Aureliella helgolandensis
CAATCGGCGGCCACCGTCTGGCGACGGTAGCTACGCTCGCCAGAGCGTGGGATGCTATCTCTCGCTGGCCTGCCCGCTTACGATTTGGCTGAAAATTTGCGACACTGTACACTTTCAGTCATCGAATCATTCAAACAATCAGCGAAGTGGTCTGCAGACACTATCGAGCTTCGCTGTTAGTGGCACGTGCGCAGCCTTGAGGAGTTCAACGCTTGGACGACAAAATAACTATTATTGGCATTGGCGACGACGGTTTCGAAGGCTTGACGCGGCAGGCTCTCGAGCACATCGAAACGGCGGGCACTCTGCTCGGACCAGCCAACTTGTTGTCCAAAGTGGAATCTGGCAAGCAGACATTGGTACCCCTTTCCGCCGACTTGGCTCAAGCGGCCGCATCGATCCAAGCGGCTCGCGCCAAACCGCTGGTGCTCTTGGCCAGTGGCGACCCGCTGTTTTACGGCACGGCACGCTTCCTATGCGAGCAGCTTGGCAAGGACCGCTTCGAAGTGCTGCCGCACGTCAGCAGCATGCAGCTCGCCTTCGCCCGCGTGAAGGAGAGCTGGGAGGAAGCCTATCTGACCAACTTGGCTACTCAGCCATTAGCCCGCGTCGTGGAAAAGATCCGCTCGGCCGAAAAAGTAGGTGTGTTTACCTCGGATGAAAATTCACCCGCCGCACTGGCCCAGGCCCTATTGGATAAGGGGATCGACTATTTCACGGCCTACGTTTGCGAAAATTTGGGCTCGCCCGATGAACGTGTCACGCGTGGCTCGCTGTCGGACATCATCGCGCAGTCGTTTGGCAATTTAAATGTCATGGTTTTGGTTCGCCATCCCAATGTCCCCGATCGGCCAGCGGAGATGCGCGGTAAGCGGCTGTTTGGCAATCCCGACGAGAGTTTTCTGCAAAGCCGCCCCAAGCGTGGACTGTTGACGCAAAGCGAAGTTCGCGCCATCGCCTTGGCGGAGATGGATCTTGGCAGCAGCAGCGTCGTGTGGGATGTGGGCGCGGGCAGTGGCTCGGTTGCCATTGAATCGGCCCAGCTCGCTCCCGCAGGCAGAGTGTACGCCATCGAGATGGATCCCGAGGACTACAATCTGCTGATCGAGAACTCTCGCAGATTCGGAACTGAAAATCTTACGCCGGTATTGGGTGAAGCTCCGCAGGCTTGGCGCGACCTGCCACAGCCCGATGCGGTGTTTGTCGGCGGCACGGGCCGATCGGTGGTGAGCTTGGTCCAGGCTGCTTGGGAGCGCTTGCGCGATGGGGGGCGGTTGGTCGTCAACGTGAACAGTCTGGACAATTTGACGTCCGTCGAATCGACGCTGCGCCAGCTAGGAGGTGAGCCTCGCGTGTTGATGATCAATCTATCGCGCAGCCATCGCCAGTTTGAGACGCTGCGGCTGGAATCGACTAATCCCTCCTTTCTGATTGCCGCTCACAAGTCGAGTTGAACTCGGCGCGAGGCGGGCTAGCAGCGGCTCTTGCGGCGCGCTAGCTCGTCGACCTGGCTTTGCAAATCGCACAGTTTGGGCAGCAAGTGCGGGTAGTGGTCGGCAACTTGCTCAAGACTCTCTTTGAAGCTCCCCCTAGCAGCGACAGAACTGGTCAGGTCGCTTTCAAAAAAACCGCGAAAGGCTCGATTCAAGCGGGCGATATGTGTGTGGGGCGCGCCAATAGACTCAAGCTCAGCGATAACTTCGGAGAGCCTAAAGGCTAGCCGCATATAGCCGTGGCGATCTCCCGGCAGTGGCTCATCGCTCATTGGGTTAGACCACGCGGAGGCGAACTCATCGAGCTGCTGCGAAGTGCGCATAGGGTGCTCAGCAGTTGACTCGCGCGCCTCGCCGCCTTCGTCGTCCTCGTCGCAGTCGTCGCATTCGTCGCATTCTTTGTCCTCGTCGCATTCGTCGGACATCTCGCGCCACACTTGGGACTGCTCTTCCCAGTCCTCATGTTTTTCGAACATCGAAAACGCGAACTCGTCGTCCAGCTCTAAATGGTGCCCATCCAGCCAGGTGAAGCTCGTGCCGAACATCCCCGAGTCGAGCAAGTTGCAGACGGGGCAATCGCAGTCGCCAGCGCCCAGGTGCTGGGGCGGTTCGCACTGGTCCATGCCTTGGATCGCTACGCCTGCACCACGCGGCACGCGGCGGCGACTGCATTCAATGATGAACTGTGGCGGCGCGTCATCTTCATATGGCCGTGCGAGCCACTCATCGCGAATTTGTTGGAGATGCACAATTAACTCGTCGCGCTTGTCCTGTGCAGCTTCAGCTTGCGCGGCAATCCATTGCCAACCGGCTTGGATCAGTTCGCGGCACAGGTCGAAGTAGACGATCAGTTCCTGGCTGCCCAGCGGCGCATCAGCAAAACCCAGCACGTCCTCGGGCAGGGCCACTAGCTCCGCGCCGCTGTCGAACCGTCGGCGTTGTCCCGCCGTGACGGCGTCGGACCAATCGTGAGCTCCGTGCAGTAGATCGCGCGGCCGGCCACCGCTCAAATCATCGCGCGGGGTCATGAGCCAAGCGCGGTGGACTTCCACCGTCAGTGCGTACCAGGTTCGCAGGTCCTCCCGCTCGCAATCGCCGCCCACAGCCAGGTCGTCCGCGTCAGCTACCGGCTGCGGCATTTTTAAATTGGCCGTCCGGCCAGCCAGCGCCATGCCGATGATGCGGCTGGCCAGATCCTCGATGAGCGGCCGGCCGTAGAGCAACTGGCGATCGGCCCGCGGAACGCGAAAGCCCTGTTCGCGGCGATGGAGAACGTCAACCGCGTCGCGCTTCTGATCGAGTTCCCACCACGGGGGCAAGTGGATGGGCAGTAGGTCGATGTGCTTGCCCTGTTCATCCTTCCGCAACCCCATCGTCATGTCCATGTCGAAGTCCTGGTTTTCCGTACCCGTGATGACGCGTTTGTCTCGCAGGTCGAACACAAGCCAGTTGCCGTGGTTGCCGATGGCCTGCCAGGCCGCTGCCTCGTCGCAGCGGTGCCACTGTTGCACGGGCAGATGCCGGTCCACGGAATCCGTGCGGTAACGCGCCCAGAGTTTCTGGACGTCCTGCCACTGTCCGGGGTCTTCAGACATCACCGCCAGTAGCGTCAGTCCGACGCAGTAATCGATCTCGGGGCCGATCCAGCACTGCTGTGGCTCGATGACGACTACCATGACTGGCACTGAATCGTCTAGAGCATCCTCATCCTGCTGCTGGTTTACGTGGGGAACATGCACCGCTAACTTCGACATGGCCGATCTCCCTGATCATCGTTGGTGAAAATATGAGTTGCCGCTGGTCGCGTCGAGAGAGTTTCCCGGCGCGGCCAGCGAGCACATTAGCGGCCGACGGAGACCCCACCCGGCGCGCCAAATGCGGCCGAGCTGCGGTGGGATTCCGGTGAGCCAACTAAGTAGACGATCGAGCGGCGGAATGCTTACAAGAAAAATGGAATTTTTCTGTACTTATGCCTTTTGCCTGCCGAATCGCTCTTCGAAGTGGTCGCGCGTGACGATCTAGAGAAGGGCCTGCCAGTTGCCCAGCGAGGCTAGTGCTCGAATAAAAAAAGGACTTAGAGCTAGCGAGCTCTCAGTCCTTCGTGCGTGATTAATAGG
>JBEBXX010000411.1:0-3604 GCA_040391435.1 Aureliella helgolandensis
GGGAACGATTACCCTGGTGCGTCTGATCGGCTATTCGCTAGCCCTGGGGCTAGGGCTTTCGCTGCTGCTGCTGCGGTCAGTCAAATTGATGATGATGGTGTTCTTTGTCGGCGGCGTCGCGGCCATGTCCAGCCTGAGTATGGTGTGGTGGGGCAATGCCTCGGTCGATGCGATTTTGCTGACGATGCCATCGCTGGTGTACGTCCTGGGCATGGCCGGCGCCGTGCATATCGTCAACTACTATCGTGAAGCGGTGGCCGAAGGAGGGCAAGCTGGCGCGGCGGAACGCGCTATCAAGCACGCCCTGCTGCCCTGCTCCTTAGCCGCGCTGACCACCGCGATCGGCTTGATGTCGTTGTGCACAAGCAACATTTTGCCGATTCGCAAATTTGGCATCTTCTCCGCTCTGGGCGTTATCGCCACCCTGGCATTGCTGTTTATTTACCTCCCTTCGGCGCTGACTATGTTTCCACCCGCTACGGGCAAGGGAAATGAAGCTGCGCGACGAACTCACACCTTCATTCTTCGCTTCTGGGAGCGGATTGGCGCATTCATCATTAGACGCCACTGGTATGTCAATGCGGCCTGTGTCATGGTCGTAATTGGCATGGGACTGGGGCTGTTTCAGATCAAAACCAGCGTGCAACTGCTCAAGATGTTCGACTCCGATTCGCAGATCATTCGCGATTATGGCTGGTTGGAGGAGCATTTCGGACGCTTGGTGCCTATGGAATTGGTGGTTCGCTTTCCCGAGCCGCTGCAGCGACCGACTGAGGCGGATGGCACGCCGACGCAGGAAGACCTGCGCCAGGCGCGCGTCCAGTTGAGTTTGCTGGAACGTGCCGAAGCGGTGTCGCGCATTCAGGCGGTGATGCAGGATGAATTTGGCTACAAGGGGCAAAACATTGTTGGCCAAGGTATGTCAGCGATCACCTTCTTGCGCGAGATCCCAGATCCCACCCGGGGTTTTGACTGGCAGCGCACGGCGTTTGACCGTTTGCTTCACAAGTCGCGCGATGAACTGCTGGAATCCGACTATTTAGCGATCGAAAAGGATGGTCCGGCCGAAGGTGCGGAGCTGTGGCGGGTTAGTCTGCGGCTGGGCGCATTGAATGATGTCGATTATGGCGAGTTCGTTAAGACGTTGCGAACCGTAGTCGAACCGGTGGTGACCAGCTACCGTGTGCGCCACGAAGTGTTGCAGGCCATTGTTCAACAGTCCAAGGAGTCGCAGGGACGCATCATCGGCAACGTGCTGGTGTTGGGCCACAGTGGTCCCAAAGCTGCGTCCATGGCTGCGTCGCCAGTTAGAGCTGCGTCCGCAGATGCGGCTGAAGTCAACACGGCAGTGGCTCCGTCGCAAGCCCTCGGGATTTTCGTCAAGTCGCTATCGGCGTGCTTGACCAACGAATCGGTTAAGGTCACGTGGTGGCATGATCCGTCCGCATTACCATTGACCAAAGAGGCAGCGGTGTCGAGCGAGTGGGCCGACTACATCAAACGCTATTCGGCGGTGGTCATCGCTCATCCGCATCCCGATTACGATTTGGATTTCATTCGCCAACAGCATCCGCATGTTATCGACGCCTCGGCCATGCTGGCTGAAAGTGTAGCACCGCCCGATGCGTACAATCAAAACGTGGCCTTGCAACCTGTCGAGCTGCCGACGCATGCTGGCCAAATGGATGTGGTTTATACGGGTGTTGTGCCCGTCGTGTATAAAGCACAGCGGACGCTGTTGGTGAGCCTGATTGAGAGCGTCGCGTGGGCGTTTGTGCTGATTGCGGGAGTGATGGCCTGCCTGCTCTCACCGGCGCGGACCTTCCTGGGTGCATTCCAGCCTCGCAACGTCTTGCAGTCGCTGTGCTCGGGGGCCGTATCGATGCTTCCCAACGTGTTTCCACTGGTTATAATTTTCGGCGCGATGGGGCATATGGGGACCCTGGTCGATATCGGGACTATGATGACCGCCAGCGTGGCCATGGGGGTAGCCGTCGACGATACGATTCACTTTCTGACTTGGTTCCGCGATGGACTAAAGAAGGGCTTGGACCGCAAGCAGGCGATTTATGTGGCTTACAAGCACGTGGCACCGGCCATGACTCAAACCACCATTATCGCTGGCGTGGGCTTGAGCGTGTTTGCGATGAGTACCTTCACGCCCACCCAGCGGTTCGGCACATTAATGCTGACCTTGCTTGGTGCCGCATTGGTGGGAGACTTGATCTTCCTGCCAGCCATTTTGGCCAGTCCTCTGGGGCGACTGTTCATGCTCAGGGCTGCCCCACAGAGCGATCGCAGTGGCAGTGCTGAGCTGGAATTGCTCGACACGCAAGCCGTCAACCTCGCCCCACACCAAGCGGTGGTTCCCATGAAGGCTGCATTCACAAGTGAACCCGCAGCGGATTTGGAATCCACGATCAAGCCGCCGAGTATGCTCAAGGCTCACTCAGCCCACGTCCGACGCCGAGTCTAAGCTGCTGCTACCTGCCATTTGGTCTAGCGTTTGCATATAACTGGCCAAGCGATGCACCCAGGTACAATACCTGAACTAAGGAAACGAGTTTGGGGAACCTGTCATCCACGCGTGTGGGGGACAAGATCGCATCGCTGGTTTGTTAATTCAACTTGGGACTCGCATGAAAATTGGCAGATGGGGCGGGATCGACGTCTACGTTCACTGGACGTTTTGGCTTTTAATCGCCTTCTATTTAGTAACTGTTTCGATGGCCAGCGGCCCGGTGGCGGGAATTGCCGCTGCCGCCTTTGTGCTGAGCGTTTTTGCATGTGTAGCTTTGCATGAATTTGGCCATGCGGGAGCGGCGGGTTACTTTGGAATCCGTACGCTCGACATCACGCTCTTGCCGATTGGCGGCATGGCGCGGCTGGAACGTCTGCCTGAGAAACCCTATCAGGAGTTGGTCGTCGCTTTGGCAGGCCCTGCTGTCAATTTTGTCATTGCGGCAGCCCTCTTGCCATTCGTCCTGTTAGTCGGCGCCTCCATGCCTGATACGCGCACGGAGATGTTCAGTCTGGGATTCGCCGAACAGTTGTTAGTGGCTAATGTGATCCTGGCGGTCTTTAACATGCTGCCTGCCTTTCCCATGGACGGCGGGCGAGTGCTGCGCAGTTTGCTAGCCATGCGCATGGGTCATCTGCGGGCAACCGAAGTGGCCGCTCGCGTGGGGCGTTGGATGGCGCTGTTTCTTGGCTTGCTGGGGCTCTATTACAGTTGGTTGTTTGTCCTGCTGGCTGTATTTGTATTCATGGCTGGGACCGCTGAGTTGCTGGCCGCACGCGTCCGCGCCATGGGGCAGGGATTTGAGCCTGGGGCCTCACCTCGATCGCCGAGTTTTCAGCGGTGGCAGACCACCGATTGGCCGCCGCGCAGCAGTTCAGCCTGGACCCAGCCCACTGCGTCACCTTGGGACAACTCCGACGACATCATCGAAGGTGAAGTCATCCATGTCCAGGAGATACCCCCGCGCATCGGCGACACCTCTCACCGCGACGCCAGCTAGAACTTTGGCGCTCGCCGTCTGCTGGTGAATTGTTACGTCGGAGCCCGGTACGTCAGTTTTCCGGCGAGCACCGCGGCGTTGCT
>JBEBXX010000412.1:0-3599 GCA_040391435.1 Aureliella helgolandensis
TGCATTGGCTTGCCCGTTCTGTTCGGCCGTTTCACAAACGCTGTCCGAGGAGATGAGCGCCATGGACGCGGCAGCCATCGCGCGCATCGTACCGGGCTCTGAGACCGATGCCGACGCTGAGTTCGAAATTGTCTCAGTGCTCCACGGTCAGGGGCTGATCGAACCGCATCAAAAGATTCGCGTGAACTACTTCGGCAAGGCTAAGCCCGACCAGCAATTCCTGCTGATGGGGGTTGATCCGCCGGAGTTGTTGTGGTCCTCGCCCCTGCCGGTCAACGAGGTGGCTATCGACTACATCAAGGCTTTGACGCAATTGCCCAAGGATCGACTGGAGCGGATTGCGTTCTTTCTGCCCTATTTGGAGCACAGCGAGCCGATCCTAGCCCGCGACGCCTACGACGAGTTTGCTAAAACTCCCTATGCGGATATCAAGAGCCTGAAAAGCCAATTGGATCACGCCAAGCTGCTCGAGTGGATCCAGGACACCAGTCTGTCGGCGGATCGCAAGCGCATGTACTTGGTCATGTTGGGTGTCTGCAATCAGCCCGAGGACGCACAACTGCTGGAGAAATTGCTCCGCAGCGAGGATGAGAACCAGCGCGGCGGCCTGGACGCGATGATCGCCTGCTATTTGACGCTCCGCGGGGCCGATGGCTTGCCACTCATCGACGAGTTGTTTCTGAAGAATAAAAAGAGCCAATACGCCGATACCTATGCGGCCATCATGGCTCTGCGGTTCCACGGGACCGAGGGAGGGATCATCGACAAAGAGCGCGTGCTGGAGTCGATGCGGTTGATCCTCGATCGCGCCGAGCTGGCCGATCTGGTGATTCCCGACTTGGCGCGTTGGGAGGATTGGACCCAAATCGAAAAGCTGAGCCAACTCTTCAAATCGGCCGACGAGAAATCGAGCTGGGTCCGCGTGCCGGTGATCAATTACCTACGGGCCTGTCCGCTACCGGCGGCTGAACAAGAACTGGAACAGCTCAAAGAGATCGACCCGGCCGCCTTCAAGCGAGCCACGTCGTTCTTTCCGGTGCCCAAGCCCGCCGCCGGCGCGACGGATAGCTCGTTTGTGCCTGCGCAACGACCCGCCGGCAGGTTAGCTGGCGCGGTTGCAGCACCGGCGGCAGATGCAACTGCGAGCGATGCCGCCGCGGTGGCCAGTGCCACAGCGTCGGATGCGAATGCTTCGGATGCGAATGCGGCACCGATCGCGGTGGGACCACTCACCGCGAACCGTCCCTTGGCGGCCAGCGTAGTAAGTATGGCGTCTGTTAGTGTTTGGTTGGCCATGTGGCTGGCCATTAGCGGACCAGGTACGCCAGCTTGGCTGGTACCTTGGCTGCGGCACCCAGTTTTTGCTCCGGCGACCCACAACCGAAAATAGCCATGGACACAAACAGTACTTACCCTGCCACACCTTCGGTAGATAGTTCCGCTGCTGCATCGGCGGGTTCATCAACGGGTGCATCGTCGGGCACGGCCGCCAGCCAACATGCGCAGGCGAGCTCGCCTGGCGCGCAGTCGCCTGAGTCAGCGGCTCCGACTGCGGCTCCTAACCGGGCGCTCTCCAGTGCGGGGGTCGAGGTCTATCAGACGGTGTCGCGGGCGGCTATCGCATCGTTGATCCTGGGGATCCTAGGCCTGAGTGCCTTCCCCATTTTGCTGTTGTTGGCACTGCCAGCGCTGGGCTTTATTCTGGGTCTGATCGCCTTGCGCGGCTTTCGCAAGTTCCCCAACGAACTGCTGGGCAAACCGCTGGCTGTGGCCGGTTTGACGCTGTGCGGATTGACTTGCATCCTGGCACCCACCTATCACGCGTATACTTATATGACCGAAGTTCCCGAGGGCTATACCCGCGTCGACTTTGCGTCGTTGACAAGCGAATTGGGCGAGCCCGACGTTCCGCCCGGGGACGTGCTGGCACTCGATGGCCAACCAATTTTCATCAAGGGCTACATCCACCCAACTTCCATGGATTCCATGCTCTCCAAGCGATTTGTATTAGTTCCCGACCTGGGCACGTGTTGCTTTGGCGGCCAACCGCCGCTGACCCACATGATCGAGGTCAGCCTCAGTGGAGATCAGCGTGCGCAGAAGAGCTACAGGAAACAGCGCTTGGCTGGTACTTTCCACGTCAATCCCCACCTCAAGCCAGTCGACGGACTGACCGGCGTATTTTATCAGTTGCAAGCGGACATCTTAAAGTAGGCGAATGTGTTCGACACGCATGCTTTAAGGCCGGGATCTGCTGGCGACGCATCGCCCCATCAATAAGGAGAGGCAGATATGTTTGCTGACTTAGTCCACCTCGCAAAAATGCGAACAATGTCGCTCCTGTGCGCGTGCTTGTTGTGTGTGAGCTGGCTCTGTATTGGCACGGTTTGGGGGCAAACTCAGGCCGACAGTCCGCCCCAGCGATCGAGCACGCGACCCAAAGTGATCGTCGAAGAGCGGCCTAGTCGTGACACGGCCAAAGCCAAAGGGGAGCTGACGTTTGATGACATCAAGTTCGACATCGAGAAAGATGGCGAATTCAAACGCAGCATGCTCACCAAAGATATCGAAGAGCTGAACAAACGCACCGTGCGCATTCGTGGCTATATGCTTCCGGCCAGCGTGTTCAAGCAAAGCGGCATCGAAGAGTTCGTGCTCGTGCGCGACAACATGGAGTGCTGTTTCGGCCCCGGAGCGGCACTCTACGATTGTATCATGGTGCGCATGGAACCCGGCAAGACGGCAGAATTCTCCACGCGTCCCATCGCAGTCCGCGGAACATTCGAGATTAAAGAATTCCTCTATCCCGATAGCGACCGGCATTACGCAATCTATCAAATGACCGCTAGCGAAGCCAAATAGCCTGCGGCCAGGGTGCAAGCTCAGGAATTAAAGTCGAAGCTCAGGGATTAAAGGCGAAGCTTGGGCCTGCGTTCGAAGTTCATGCCTCGGGGGAGCGCGCCCTGCTCAAACGCCAGCGTTCCGCACCGCGTTCGATCCAGCCCACCAACACCAGTATGGCCACCGCGGCCAGCGTTAGCAGCGTGGCTAGCGTCACGCGTTGCACGGCCACGGCTACACCAATGCCAGCCGTCAGATAGATCGTGGCTGCCGTGGTCAGTCCGGCTACGCCCGTTTTGGAATCGTGCACAATCGTTCCCGCGCCTAGGAAACTAATTCCGACCACAATCGCTTGAAGCACGCGAATAGGGTCGGCGCGGACCGCCCCTGGGGCTTCGTGTTGTTGAAAGTGGTCGATGATCTCCTGACCCAAAATCATCATCAATGCCGAACCGACGCTGACAAACATGTGCGTGCGTATTCCCGCCGGCTTGCCAGCTATCTCTCGCTCAATTCCAAGGATTGCGCCGAGCACTGCGGCTATCCCAAGTATTTGCAACCCCACCCAGTCGATGGCAGTTATTTCCATAGCAACTCCTGAATTCGTAAATAGTGTCATGCGGCGCGCGGGTGCCGAGCTGCCAGGGGAGCTCCGTTGGCAGGTCGGTGTTTTTAGAGGGTGCAAAAGTTATGCCCAAGAGTTTGTCGCTGATCGCTCCGCCGATCAGAGGCTGTTTGTATGAAATGCAAGCAGTGTC
>JBEBXX010000413.1:0-3591 GCA_040391435.1 Aureliella helgolandensis
CCCATTTTGATATTCTGCGGCGTCGACGTCATGCCGGCAACTTTCACGAACGGAGCGCCACCCCAAACGTTGGGTGTACCCGCGCTCGTCACTCCCAATGGGCTCTGACGATCTTGAGCCGTATTGCCATAGTTGGCTACATAGTTATGGAAAGTCACTCCGCTGAAGACGCTGGAGGATGCCGTCACGCTATCGGACGGGCAGGTCAGCATGGCCATCTGCAATCTGGTGACTGGTAGGTTCAGAGCCCCGCCGTAACGGGTGGCCGCGTTGGCGTTCCCCATCGAACCTTGGAACTGATACTGATTGAACAGATTTCCTTGCTCGGCAAATGGGAACAGGCTCAACGACCACGTTCCCCAGCAGCAGGCGTATGCGCCGGCCGGGAAGGCGTTGTAGGTATCGGAATAGTTGTGCAGGGCCAGCCCAAGCTGTTTCAGATTGTTGGAGCACTGCATGCGTCGCGCCGCCTCGCGCGCGGCCTGCACGGCAGGCAGCAGCAGCCCGACCAGAATACCGATAATCGCGATAACTACTAGCAATTCGACCAGCGTAAAAGCGGATCGTTTGTTGGAAACTAAACTCATGTGTTCTTTTGTCTTTTCAAATCAGGGAATGTATACAAAGCTAAACGCACACGGAAACCAATACAAAACAAGCCGCAATCCAGCGTTGGTTACTGGACGGTTTCGTACCTCTTTTCTTCAAATCTCTCCTGCCAGGGGTTCACTCGTCGTCCGTGGAATGAGCCAGCCTAAAAAAACCGCTCCGAGCAACAGCCACATCACCTGTGCGGCCAAAGTTGACGGAATGAGGGCATCGATATCAACGGTTGCAAATAGCACCGAAGCCAGGATGGGGTAAGCGATCCCGGCAAACAGCCCGGCGACTAATCCAGCCCCAGCCCGCTGCAGGACGATACTTCCATTCTTGGTGAACGCGCCTGAGAGAATGCCTAGACCTAAGCCCAGGCTCGCAAATAGCAGCGAGTGGACCATGACCGATTGTAGAACTGAGATGCGTCCTTGGCCTGCAAAAAACTGTTGCAAGTAGAAAGCTGCACTGCCGGCCACAGCGCCCACCAGAGCCCCCACGACAGCACCGCTCAGCAATCGCAGTACTAACCCGACGGAAGCAGGCCGAATCGCAGCAAACGCCACACCCAATGCACCGCCGAGTACGCTCATCAGCACCGCGATATTTTTGGTATCCACCAAACGCTTTTGACCAAGATACGAAGCCCACACTTCATCGGAGGCTCCGAGGCCTTTAATTTCGTACTGTTTATCGACCTCAAAGAACGGGTAGGCCGTACGCAGAACGAGCAAAGTGACCAGGCTAGCGATAACCGCCAGCAAGACAACTGCCCACGATTGCGTAAACCCGGAAGTTCGATCTGTCGTGGCCTCTGACATAGCCCGCCCGCGGCGTTGGAAAACTAAATAGGAAAATAGAGTCGATCCCGCGACGCAGCATGCGACACCGTATTTTACCAGCCCTGGTTATATTTGGCAATTGCCGTTGATATGGGATAATCGACAAAATTGGTGCCGGCGGAATAGCCGTACTGCGCCACAAAACTGTTTTCGTGTTTGCAGCCCAGTCCGCGGAAGTGGGCCAAATGTAGCCTAAGGCCAACCTAGGGTTGCTCAAGAACGCATGGAAGGCGTTTCAGAAAGCAGGAGCTTTCTTATCCCCGTGTGAGGCGAGCCGGCTGGTTTTTAATCAGTCGGCTTGCTTCTTTTTGGGTGGTCACACAGGTCGGGTAGGCGCGAGGAAGCTTAAAGCAGCCAGTTTTGTTTGCTGGCCGAGGCTGCATGCAGGCGTATTGTCGGGTGGCAGATAGTCGCGCACGGAAATGCATTCACGCGCATCCCCGAAGAGACGCACAAGAAACAGACGCAAAGACAAAGAGTTGCCGGGCTCAATTAGAGTTAGAGGCTGCAGCAGGCTAGTTAGCGCTTGCGCTTCTTGCTCTTGGCACCGCCTTGACGGACCTTAAAGCGTGGATTGCTCTTGCAAATCACGTAAATGCGGCCGCGGCGACGGACGACCTGACAGTCGGGATGTCGGAACTTCAAAGCGCCGATGGATGAAACAACTTTCATGGCTGGTAGCCTTCACGCTCGCTGGGTTGAAAATGCGATCTATACGACTCGGTCACAAACTCGACTAGACGCGTCTGGGATCCCGGGCTCTGTTGATTGGTGGTGGGCTATTCTAGAGTTGTTTGGCAAATTCGCAACACCAAAATGCCCCCTGGCCAAAGTCGCGTATGGCGATAGGATGCGGGCATGTCTCACGGCCTAAATCCAGAACAGCATGATGCTGTACATACGCTCAGTGGTCCGATGCTGGTTCTCGCCGGTGCCGGCTCCGGCAAAACGCGCGTGGTGACTTATCGCATCGCCAATTTAATCCGCCATGGGACGCCGCCGGACCGCATTTTGGCGGTCACGTTCACCAACAAAGCCGCCAAGGAGATGCGCGAGCGGGTGACTAAAATGCTCGGCCCCAAGCGCCGTGCGCCGCGCGGCACGCCGGCACCTCCCACACCTGTCATCGGCACGTTTCACTCCAATTGTGTCCAAATTCTTCGTCGCCACGCGCGGAAACTAGGTTATCCAGAGCGTTTTGCCATCTACGATCGCAGCGACCAAGAGGCGACTGCGCGCGAGGTTTTGCGGCAATTGCGCGTGCACACGGGGATGCTCAAGCCGGCGGATTTCCTGTCCCACGTCAGCCGCTGGAAAAATGCGGGCGTGCGCTGCGATCAAGCCCATGAGCTGGCGCGAACCGACGCCGAGCACGTGGCGGCCAGCGGCTACCGCCGCTACCAACAAGCCATCAAACTCTGCGGGGCGATGGATTTCGATGACCTGCTGCTGTCGACCGAGCAGCTCTTTCGCGAGCACCACGACGTGCGCGCGGCCGAGGCCGGACGCTTCGATCACGTGCTGGTCGACGAATACCAGGACACCAACCAAACGCAATATTCCATCATCTGCAGCTTGGCCGGCGCGCATCGCAATTTGTGCGTCGTAGGCGATGACGACCAGTCGATCTATGGCTGGCGCGGTGCCGAGGTGCGGCACATTCTGAATTTTCATAAGGATTGGCCGGAAGCCAAGGTGGTGCGACTGGAGGCCAACTATCGCAGCACGACCGCCATTTTGCAAACGGCCAACCGCTTGATCGCCTTTAACAAAACGCGCCACGACAAAGTCCTCAAACCGGCCCGCGCCGGTGGAACTCCGCCACGGATCTTGCAGTTCAAAAACGAGGTCGAGGAAGCGCGTGGGATTACCGACGAAATCCGCAAGGTCCTAGAGCGCAAACAATTCGAACCTCGCGACTTTGCAATTCTGTTTCGCACCAACGAGCAGCCGCGGGTGTTCGAGACCGAGCTGCGCAAGGCCCAGATTCCCTATTCGCTGGTGGGCAGTCAGTCGTTTTTTGACCGCAAGGAGGTCCGCGATCTGCTGAGCTACCTGCGCGTCATCGATAATCCGCAGGATGAGGTGAGCTTGCTGAGGATCATCAATGTTCCGCAGCGCGGCATCGGTCCCAAGTCGGTGGAAACCCTGCTGG
>JBEBXX010000414.1:0-3584 GCA_040391435.1 Aureliella helgolandensis
GACCCCGGGGCAGCTCCCGTTGCAGTTGTTTGCCGCCTTAAATCCATGTCGCAGGCAGTTTGACAGCTCGTTCCCCAAATTTGCTAGCGACATTCCGCTGCGCGCCGGCCCCATCCGTCAGTTGTGGGAAGCGCATGGCGTCGGATTGATGCGCATGCTGGCGCGGCAAACCGGGGCGAGCGTATTGGTTGAGCAGGCGACGGTTGTATTGGTCCAGCCGGTGCTGGGAGGCTTTGGTTACGCACAGCTTTCGGCCAATCGCATCCACTGGGAAGCGCTCTTGACCCACGTCGATCCGCAGCTTCCTGAGACCTTGCGCATCGCATGGCTGCTGGCGCAACTGGACCTGGATCGTCCGGTTTTCAGCGACAAGATTCCTGCCCACCGGTTGCGGTCCGTGGCTGGCTTGGCAATGTTGCCGGCTGTCCTAGAGGCCGGTCAGGAGCTGGAACTGTGCCGCTATTCATCGGACAGTCTTGCGTCTGCGCTCCGGTTGTGGCACTGCGATACGCTGCAGTCCGAGGCTGCTCAGACGCTCGATAGCGTTAGCACGTGGTGGGACACCTATCAAGCTACTCGCCCCCCCTGGCCGACTGCGCTCGCCGCGCTGGATCACATGCTTTCGTAGTAGAGGTGGCGGTGTGCCGCCTACCAAAATTGGTAGACTAGGGGATGCTAATTACATCCCTTGTGCCGCGAGTGCTTGACGATGGACACACCAGAGACTCGAAAAAGACGTGCTCAATTGGCTGAAGTTTTGGGGCTGATTGCGACTCGCCAGCAATTCGCCAAGCGGGAGATTCAGTCGCAGTGCTCAGAATCCAAACCAGCCTTTGTGACACAAGTCCTCAAACAGTTGACGCAGGAAGGAGTCTTGCGGGTGAGCGAGGATGCCCCGGGAGATCGTTTCCTGTGGATGGAGAATCCTGAGTCGTTTGTGCGCGAGCAGTGGATCGAGCGGCAGATCGTCGGCACTCAAATCACGCAAGCTCCCCTGGAGGAGCGGCCGCGCGAGCGACTGCTCGATGTCGGCGCGGCCAACCTCAAGACGAGTGAACTGTTGGCCATCCTCATCCGCTCGGGTCGCAAGGGAGAATCGGCCGTGCAGGCCGGGCAGAATGTTGCCAAACATGTGCAGGAGGACTTGTCCAAACTGCCGGGGCTCGCACCAGCAGAAGTCAAGGCATTCAGCTCGGCGGTTTCGATCGTGGCCTACTGTCAGATCATGGCCGGTATCGAACTAGGCCGGCGCGTGCAAAGTGCGATGAACGAAGCCGGTCAGGTGGAGAAAATCAATAGTACCGAAGCGGCCAAGGACTACTGCAAACGCCACTTTTCCCGCTTGGCTCATGACGCCTGCCAAGAGGAATTTCATATCGTTACGCTCGATACGAAATTGCAGCCCATCAAGCGCCATCAAATTACCGTCGGCACGCTCGATGCCAGTTTGGTCCATCCACGCGAAGTGTTTCGGGCTGCCATCCGCGATGCTGCGTCAGCGATTCTGCTGGTCCATAATCATCCCTCGGGCGATCCCACCCCCAGTCGCCAAGATCGCGAGGTGACCGACCGTCTGAAGGCTTCTGGCGAGGTGATAGGGATTTCGGTGATCGACCATGTCATCGTGGCCAAAGACCGGGCGCTGAGTTTAGCCGAAGTTTGATAGCGCGTGGGCTAGCTCGCCGAGTTGCCCCTGTGGATGGCTATTTCGACTATAATAAAGTATCCGCCTTCGCACTGTCCTACCTCATTGTCGGTGACCAGAACGTGTCCTTGCTGAACCCCTACCAACTGTGCGTTGTGCTGCCAGTGCTGCTGCTCAGCGTGACTAACGTTGGACGAGCTCAGGAGATTGACTTTGCTCGCGATATTCGGCCGTTGCTGTCGGAGAACTGTTTCTTTTGTCATGGGCCAGACGAAGAGCAGCGCGCGGCGGATCTGCGACTGGACACGCAGGACGGCTTGTCGACCGTGATTACTGCCGGAGACAGCCAGGCTAGCGAACTGCTGCGCAGACTGCTCAGCAGCGATCCCGATGAAGCCATGCCGCCGGCAGAGTCGAATCGGCATGTGACGCCCGCTCAAGCCGCACTGATAGCCCGCTGGATCGACCAAGGTGCGCAGTGGCAAAGCCACTGGGCCTTCGCTACTTTGGTGTCGCCCCCGATTCCGGCAGGGTCAGCTCTCGATTCCACCGCGCATGCTAGGCTGCCCATGCGCAATGCGATCGATGCCTTCGTGCAGAGCAATCTGAACGAGCGTGGGCTGAGTGCGAGTCCCGAAGCGGATCGACGCACGCTGATTCGCCGGGTGAGTCTCGACTTGACGGGGCTGCCGCCAACGCCGGATCAAGTCGCACAGTTCGTAGCTGATCCGCACCCGGACGCCTACGAACGGCTGGTCGATCGGTTGCTTGATTCTCCCGCGTATGGGCAGCGGATGGCCTGGGACTGGTTGGATGCCGCACGCTATGCGGACACCAATGGTTATCAGGGAGATGCTGAGAGAACGATGTGGCCGTGGCGCGATTGGGTCGTGTCTGCCTTCAATGCCAATATGCCCTTTGACCAGTTCACGCTCTGGCAACTAGCGGGTGACCTCTTGCCAGGAGCTACCGCGGAACAGAAGTTGGCAACGGGCTTTCTGCGGAATCATATGATCAACGGCGAAGGGGGGCGAATTGCCGAAGAGAACCGCATCGAGTACCAGTTTGACATGGCGGAGACGACTGGCACGGTGTGGCTGGGGCTGACCATGAACTGCTGTCGCTGTCATGATCACAAATACGACCCACTGACCAATCGCGATTACTACAGCTTGCTGGCCTACTTCAATCAAACTCCCGTTACGGGCGGAGGCGGCAATCCGCAGACACCGCCGCTGATCGATTGGCCAAGCCAGGCGGAGCAGGCTCAAATAGCTCACGCGCAGCGCGAGATCGAACAGCAGCGTGAGGGGCTGGCACGTATCGATGCCTCGACAACTCAACGTCCACCGCGGCCGCAGACACAACTTACCGATACCTCGCCGCCGCTGTGTGTGACTTGGCAATCTGCTTATCAGCAGGCGCAGCAGCGTATTGCATCCTTGCAGGCGGAGATCGACAGCGTCCAGGCGCGGATGCCGAAGGTGATGGTCATGGCGGACATGCCACAGCCGCGCAAGAGCTTCATGTACGACCGCGGCCTGTATAGCCAACCCTCGCAAGAGGTCACGGCCGCGCCTCCTGCATTTCTGCCTCACCGTGGCAGTAGTACCTCGGAGCGCGATCTGCAGGCCAGCCACCCGCAGGCCGGCCTCTCAGCGGACGATGCGGCGCATGATCGCTTGGAACTTGCTCGCTGGATCGTCGACGACGCGAATCCGCTTACGCCACGAGTTACGGTGAACCGCGTGTGGCAGCAGTTTTTCGGAGTTGGCTTGGTCAAGACCGTAGAGGATTTTGGCATCCAGGGAGAGCTCCCACCGCAGCTCGAACTGTTGAACTGGTTGGCGGCCGATTTTCGCGATGGCGGCTGGGATGTAAAACGCTTGGTCCGCTTGATCGTAACCAGCCGCACCTACCGGCAAGCATCGCGCCACAT
>JBEBXX010000415.1:0-3583 GCA_040391435.1 Aureliella helgolandensis
GACAAAAATTCAGATGTCGATCCCCGCCGAGGATGGTCAGCTAGTCAAAGACTTTAAGGAGTCTCACGAAGCCAAGCTCCACCTAATCATTGTTCGCGAGGGCCTGGATCAGTTCGCTCACCTCCATCCCGACGTCGACGCGGAAAGCGGTCAGCTAACCGTTCAGCATACATTTGAAGTTGGCGGCAACTACTATTTCTTTGCCGATTTCCGTGAAGCGGACGGAACGGCCGGCCTTGCTACCGGCAAACTTGCGGTCGCTGGCGATGCGCCGGCCGCATCTAAGCTAATACCCGATGTCCCAGGCATGCTCACCACAGACGAGCTTACGGCGCAGATCACCGCAGCAGGAGTTAAAGCCGGTGAAGAGGCGACGATCAACTTTGATCTGTCAACTCCCGACGGCAAGCCCGCCTCAGACCTCGAGCCATACATGGGTGCCATGGGGCATCTGAATGCTATCAGCGCCGATGCTACACAGTTCGTTCATGCACATCCTTCTCACAGCGCGGGCCCAAAAAACCGCGTAACTTTTTCTGCGCAGTTCGAGAAGCCCGGAATTTACAAAGGCTGGGGGCAGTTCAAACGCGGCGGACAAGTGCAGATCGTCCCGTTCGTGGTGCAAGTCGAATAACCATCCACAGCAACCCTACGCGTTTTGGATCGGCAAGCGAGGCACCTTGGCCATGGGTTGACCACAGCATTCAAGCTGCGCCGTGCATTCTTTGCAGTCGCAGCCTTTCGTCACCTGGAGTTCGAGTTGGCATTTTTCGCAGCGGTAAATGTCACCGATTTGGGGAGCGTCCATGGTAATCCTCTACTGAAAGTCTTGGAGATCAAATTTCTAGGCACTTCTGGCTTACTGGATATGCATCAGCGATGCAAATCTTATTCCAATTCGTACAGGGCCCTCGCGCTAGCGCATATCAGTGCTGCGAGTCGGCCCACGCTCCGTGGCATGTTGTTAAGTGCGATGCGTCTTTAAAATCGCGACTTTAGCGATCCAACCTATCCGCACCCTCAAAATCTACCGCCCCAAAAACTGAACTGAACAACCCCATGCCGCGCGTATGTGCATTCCTGACAATGGAGAATGCGACGGACTTCTTCGTTTACGATTATCTGACGTTCGATCCACTTCACAAGCTCGGCTGGGAGGTCCTCGAAATACCGTGGTCGCAACCTTCCCGGGCATGGGCGGAGTTTGATGCTGTGGTGATCCGTTCGCCGTGGGATTACTGCACCGCGCCGCAGCGTTTCCTAGCAACTCTGTCGGCCATTGAACAGGCGGGCACTCGGCTGTTTAACCCGCTCCGCATCTGCCAATGGAATCTCGATAAAGGATACTTGCGGGATTTGCAGAACCGAGGTGTTCCGATTGTACCCACTCAGTGGATCGATCGCCTTGACGAGACTCGCCTAGGGAATCTTTTCGATCAGGCTGGTTCGAAACCACGTCTGGTGGTCAAGCCGACCATTGGCGCAAACGCCGACGGAATTTATGTGTTGTCGCCGGACGAAAAAGATCATTGCAGTCGAGCGCTGAGTGAGTATGCGACGCTGCCGGCGATGGTGCAGCCCTTCCTGAGCTCGATCCAGACTACAGGCGAGTATTCATTGTGTTATTTCGCAGGTCATTACAGCCACAGCATTTTGAAACGGCCCAAACCCGGTGACTTTCGAGTGCAGGAAGAACACGGTGGGACCATCCGAGCAACCATGCCGAGCGAACCGATCGTGCAAGTTGCCAATCAGGCGCTCAGTGCACTTGGCGAGATCCTGCTGTACGCTCGAGTTGACATAGTGCTGCTCGACGATGGATCACCGGCTGTCTCGGAGCTAGAGCTCATCGAGCCATCACTCTACTTTTCATACGACTCCGAGTCGCCTGGGCGATTCGCAAAAGCACTGGACGAGATGTGGACGCGATCACCATAACTGGGATCTGCTGCCTGATGCGGCTGTGACCGGCATATCCAACGCGCCGGCCGTTGCCGGATTGGGCCGAACGTAGGAGTTGGTTGAAGCGACGAAGGCAAATAGAGCGGCGAAAGCCATTGCGGAGATGATCAGAATCACTACAAGCATGAACATTGCCGGAGCACCAGGCCGCGTCCCCTGCGCCACTTTCAGCGGTTCGCCCTTGTATCGTTTGGCTGTGAGGTACCAACGACCTAAGAACATGATCTCAAACGGAATCACGGCAGCGACTACGGATTGAAAGAACACCGGACCAGCTTGGGCGAATGCAAATCGGTAACCGCAGTAAGCGCCGGTCAACGTCGGCACAAGGATTATCGTGACCGCCACGCTTGCAGCAGAATCTCCTGAGCAAGATCCTGGCCCTCTTCGCTGCTAAACGTGTAGGCACGCGCGACCTGAATGACCGAAGCCTTATGCTTCTCTAGCCAGTCTAAGAATATCGATATGTTATCATCGATTAAATGCATACGCGCTTGGAGTTAACTCCGCATGTTGGTTTATTTCCTATAGAATGAATCTCGATAAAACCTGATGCAAGTTTGCCGCTATTTTTCCAGGCCTCGAAGAACCTAGTCAAGTCGTTCCTTGGTTTCTATGGAGTTCATTAACATGCCATCCCTTCAAGTTCCTAGGCAAGTCTGCGAATCAAAACGCACACGACACACAGTGCGCTGCTGCATCGGCGAGCCAAATACTGCGAGCGTGGTTCGTCTCCAGTCCGAGCGATTTCGGACTTACTTGGCGAACGCGGGCGGTTCAAGTACTGGGCATTCGTTCAAAGCTACCACCAATAACGTAGCTGCCCCGACCACCTCTTCTCCCTTCCGATCACTCACCGCAACCCAGGAGATGACGGCGAATCGCGTCTACGGTGACAGTCTAGACTACAGCACTATTTTCATCTCAGACACTGCTGGCCTGGGTGGCCGACCTTTCACCTTAGCGGTCGAGGTTAGTGGGATCTACATTCAAATCCTAAACTGCGGAACGTTTTGGCCAGGCGAAAAGACGCTAATTCATGAACTGGCGCATGCTTGGCAGTCACAACACCACCCCGCGAGAACAAAGTTCATGGTCAATGCCGTTTCTTGCCAAGCAGAAGCTGCCAAAACGAATGTAGCTGCCGCGATGATCGATCCGGCGCTATTAGTGGAGACTGATTTCCCCTTGTTTTATCCGTACGATGCGTACGCCTATCATCCGTCTCAGTACTTCGTCACAATGGCCGCCGAGCAGATGGCCTCCGCTATCGAAAACGAGGAACCGGCTATCGTCGCGCATATCAAGAGTGTTGCGAAAAATGCTATGGACCCATTGTGTCTGCTAGCCCTCAATCAGGTGAACTTCGCCGATCACCGCATAGCTGGAGTAAAAGGATAGTGGTCTGGTCACCGCGTGCAAGCAGTTCGGCCCGGGCGCGCTCCCATTCAGAACGACTTACTGCTGCTGGAAGTGTGGGCTTGGCCATGGAAACTCACTTGAAAAGCATGCGACTATAGGCATTGTTTGGACAACTCTAGATTCCGTGGGCCGTTAGGCACCGCTGGGCATCTCATGTTCGACGAGCTTAGCAAGTTGCATGAGCGACTCCTGCCAACCG
>JBEBXX010000416.1:0-3576 GCA_040391435.1 Aureliella helgolandensis
CATGCTTGGTATATGCACTCGCTGTGGCATCTAGCAGTGATCGCTGGCTCCACATGTCACTTCATCGCTATCTGGAATTTGTTGCCGCACAGCTAGGCCGCTAGGAGGTGAAGACTGGCCACGTCTGGATGAGCCCTCCAGCGCGCACGGCGATTCGCCCTACTCCTTCCAGAACGAATATCCGGTCGCTCCCTCGGATCTGATGGCCGCTCCGTCGCTGGCCACGTGCCAATCGTCGGCAACAATGCGCGCAGCTCCCAGGATCTGCTCGTAGCACATATGCTCGACCTCGCGGCCGATGATCTCGATTTCGTAATACCCGGCGTATCCGCAAGCTTGAAACACGGCCACAATGTCTGCCAACGGTACGCAGCCGTGGCCGAGTAGGCAACGGTTTTGCTCGCCCATCGGTGCATGTTTGGAATCGCCCAGTTGCACCAGCCGCACGAAGGGCACGATCGATTCGAGCCAATCGGCTACCAGGCGCTCTTGAGCCAGGTGGTAGCAGTCAAACACAATGCCCAGGTTGGGGCTGTCGACCGCTGCAATGATTTCTAAGCACTGCGGGATGGTATTCACGAAGGTCCAGTCGTGTGCGCATCCAATATGCATCGGCTCCAGTGCTAGCTGCACTCCCACGGCCTGGGCCGCTTCGGAAAGCTCCTTGAGCGCCATCCGCAGAATGCGATTGGCGTGATTCTTGGTGTGTCCGCCGCGCCCACCAGCCAGCACGACAACCGTTTCGGCTCCGATGTCGGAGGCCAGTTGAATTGCGTCTAAAGCATCGTGCAGGCTATCGCGGTAGCTGCGTCCGTCACTGCCTGTGAAACCGCCAATCCACTGTAGCGATGAGATTGAAAGGCCGTGCTCTTGTAACAGTTCGGCACCCTTCTCTTCTCCATAGTCTGCCAGCTTGGGCCGCCATATTCCGATGGCTTCGAATCCAACTGCATGATAGTGCAGCACATCCTCTTCAAACGACCAACGAAACGTCGACAATTCGTTGACTGCAAGTCGCAACATCCGTGCTACCGTAATACGAGTGAAGTTGACTACGACTCAATGAGAACGACTCTCTCTCGCATTGCACAGACAAGCCAGAGGTTCTATGCGAGGGTGGTGGGCCTACACGCCGGCCGTTTGCAACTGCCGTGCGAAAACCCACATCCGCATTTTGCAGAAAGTTGGTCGGCGTGTAAAGCGCGGTATGCGCGTTGTCGCAGATTAGATGCAAGTTCTCTGGCCAACAGCGATAGCTAGCACGATCGCGCAAACTTCTAGCCGCATTGTCCTAGCCCAACTCGCGCAGACTGTTGCCGCGAGTATCGCCAGCCAAGGCCTGCCGGCTGATCAGATCGCTTCGATTAGGCGCAGCCCGTGGGCCGCTTCACCTGGCAGGTCGAACCGCTCTGATATAGAAGCCAGCGTCGAGCGATTTATCGAATTGAGTTGTCAGATCTAGGCGGCCATGCGCGATATCGCTCTGCTTAAGATGCGATTGAATCCAATCGATGATGGTCGTCGGCGCAGGCTCTTCACAGTGCGCGCTCAGCAGCAACGCTCCACGATCCGCCGCGAGCAATTGCAGGCAGTCGGCGATTAGATCTGGCAAGTGGCGGGCAATCTCAAAGCGTTCTCCCGCCGCGCCATGACCGTAACTAGGCGGGTCGAGAACTATTACGTCATAACGACTGCCACGCCTCACTTCGCGGGCCACAAATTTTCTTGCATCGTCGACTATCCAGCGAATGGGTCGCTGTGCATAGCCGCTGGCTTGCGCATTGGCACGCGCCCATTTCACCGCTGGTGCAGAGGCATCGACGTGCACTACTCTTCCGCCGGCCGCGGCCAGGCACAGGCTTGTACCACCTGTATACGCAAATAGATTCAGCGCGTGGAAGCGTCCCGCATCTACCTGCGGATAGCCCGCGCAGTGGGCGCTCAGCCATTGCCAATTCGCAGCTTGTTCTGGGAACAGCCCCACGTGGCCGAAAGGGGTTAGCTTGAGCTCAAACACCATCTCTCCGAAGCGGCATTGCCAACCATGCCGCGGCGGTTGGCCGGCTAGCAGGCGTCCTGTGCTATCCAGTCGCACATCTGCCTGCTCCCAAGCGCTGAGTAGTAGGCTGGTAGGGGTCGCAGCTAGCAGCGGCAACGTGCGTCCGCTGGCGATTGCTGCCGGGCTGGGGCGGTCGAGCACCACACCGCCGAAGCGCTCTAGTTTGCGCCCGCCACCGAAATCGAGCAACGCATATTGATCGGCACGCCATCCAATTGAGCTGGACTGTTGCATAGGCTCTGTCGGCACCACTACTTAGCCCAGCTCGCCAGAGGCACGCCTGCATGCGCAGGCAATTGCACATCGCCTCTGGCCCATGCGATGAAGAAGTCGGGCACACTGGGCAGCAGATCGGAATGGTTCAGGAGTTCTTGCGGAGCGAGCCACATCCATTCGGCCACTTCGCGCGGATCGGCTACTGGAATGGAATCGACATGGCGCTCAACGAGCACCCACTCAAGCAGCGTGCCCCATGAAGTGCGGCTCTGCCATAGATGCTGGCGTGCGAGTGAGTCAATTGCCAACTCCTCTTTCAGCTCGCGGACGATGGCCTGCTCGGGAGTCTCACCAGCTTCGATCGTCCCGCCAGCAAAGCACAGTAGATTCGGGGCGCGCACAAACCGGCTGCGCCGAATCACAAGGAAGCGGCCATCCTCCACAATGACGGCCACTGCTCCATGGCGGGGTTTCGGCTCTCTGGGGATCGCTCCAGGCAGCGCGTCTCGATTCATTATTTCGACTTACCGGTGGCACCGCTCAAGGCAACCTGAGCAAGGCTAACAATCTGTGCCGAGGTAATCTTGAAGTGATCGTAGAGTTCGTTGGCAGGTGCCGAAGCACCAAAGCTGCTCATGCCCACGAACTGCCCATCCACACCGATGTATTTGTCCCAGCCTTGACGCACGCCCGCTTCACACGCGATGCGAACTTGTGGACCATCGGGCAAAACGCTGCGCTGGTATTCGCATGGCTGAGCATCGAACAGTTCCTGGCAGGGCATGCTCACCACGCGCGTGGAGATGCCTTGACCGGCAAGTTCCGTTTGAGCGTCCAAACACAACTGCAGTTCGGTACCGGTTCCGATCAAGATGACCTGTGGCTCGCCCTCGCAATCGCTGATCACATAGCCCCCTTGAGTGCAGCCAGCCGCGGGTGCCAACTTGTCACGGTCTAGCGTGGGCGCGTTCTGCCGCGACAAGACTAGCGCCACCGGATGATTGGCCAACTGCATTATGGCTCGATAGCACTCGAGGACCTCGTTAGCGTCTCCAGGCCGGAAGACGAACAATCCTGGGATCGCTCGACAGGCGGCTAGATGCTCTACGGGTTGGTGTGTCGGGCCGTCTTCGCCCAGCCCGATCGAGTCGTGAGTCAGCACGTACAGCACCGGTTGGTGCATCAAGCTGCTCAGCCGCATGGAGGGACGCATGTAGTCAGTGAATACAAAAAATGTCGCCCCATAAGCGCGCAAGCCGCTGAGGGACATTCCGTTGAGGGCGGCTGCCATGCCGTGCTCG
>JBEBXX010000417.1:0-3571 GCA_040391435.1 Aureliella helgolandensis
GTGGCAGTCGCAGTGGCAGTTGCGATAGTGGCGGTGGCGGTTTCAGCGGCGGAGGGGGCGGTGGTCGAATCGGACGGGGGAGCTGCCCACAGGCTGCAAGGGAGCACAAGCAGGCTGGCGACACATATGATTGCACATACGACGCTGGAAGTTCGCATCGGGGGTTCCTAAGCTGGGAAAGGGGAGCAAGCAAGGCGATCCTATTCTAGTACAATCGCCGCCGCTGTCCAACGCAGCTTAGTTGGTCAGCAAGCTCAGCGAGAGCCAAATCAACAGGCACGACCCGCAGGCGACCGTTAGCGACAGACGCAGTCGCTCTGGCAACGGCACACTGGGCATAAGTTCTCGCCGCACAATATACTGATCATCGCTGCCCGGTCGCTCGGACACAAACTCTGGGACGCCCGGAGGACGCGTCAGTAGTACAAAAGCGATGATGAACCACAGCCCAGAAAAGCAAGTGGCAAACACAGCCACTCGATGTCCGAGCATGCCATCGATCGCAGCCAGCATGACCACGAAAAATAAAAGCAGCCATAAGGCTTGATAGTTCTTCATGAAAACGATTCTGTCCATGGGTAAGCAGTGGTTTCACTTAGCGCACGTCGCTATCGCGTCGGCCGATGACCACTTCAAATTCTAGACGCTGAGACTGTCGCAGAACAGCCACTTGAGCGCTAGCACCAATGTCGGTCTCGCCGATCAGGCGCATTAAGTCGGTGCGGTTGAGTATCGGTTGGTGTTGGAATTCGACGATGACGTCCTCTACCTGCACGCCGGCTTGGCGGGCTGGCGAGAGGCTAGGAAAACCCTTGACGCGGACGCCTGGCACAATATTTCCCTCGAGGTCAAAGCGCTCTTTGTCTGCGAGATCCTCCAGCGACACGCCCAACCAGCCGCGGGCGACCTCCCCTTTGGCGATCAACTCTGCGGCCACGCGCTGAGCGACTTTGCTGGGGATGGAAAAACTGACCCCATGATAGGTCTCGCCTAAAATAGCCGCGTTGACACCGACGACTTGCCCCAGGGAATTGACCAACGGGCCGCCGCTATTGCCCGGGTTCAGCGCCACGTCGCTCTGCATCATGTCGCCGTAAGCGGTTCCGCCCTGGAGGGATTTTTCGTAGCGCGTGGCGCGGAAGTCGACACGGTGCTTACCGCTAATAATGCCGAAGGTCACAGTCTGCTGCAGCCCGAATGGGCTGCCCGCCGCCCACACCGGCGTCCCGACGACGACTTGATCGCTGTTTCCCCAATCGACTGGCAGCAGACCATCGGCGCGAACTTTGAGCACCGCCAAGTCGGTCAAGGGATCGACGCCAATGATCTGTGCCGTCAGCCGCCGACCATCGCTGAGCGTCACCTCGAGCGTGCCGCCCCCTGCCACTACGTGTTGATTGGTCAACACGTGGCCAGCGCTGTCGATAATAAAGCCACTCCCCTGCCCCTCCAAACGCATGGAGGGATGCTGAGCCCCGAACAGAGATTCGAAGCTGGCCACGGTCGGTTCGTCGCGCAAGACATTGATATGCACCACGCTGGCCCCCACTCGCCGACTGACCAACTGAGAGACCTCGGCCAATGAGCCCAAGGAAACATGCCGCAACTGTTGACCGCTAACTTCATACTCCGCCCGCAACTGTCCTCGGTACCAGCCGTAGCGGACGCTCTCGACGAGCGAGGGAACCAGCAGGCGCGCCATCAACAACAGCGCTAGCACCATGACCAGACTGAGCAGCGTCGATAGGGCCAGATGCAGCGGTCCGACCGTTCGCGTGGCCACAGCAGAGGAGGCCACAGCAGAGGAGAGCGATTGTATTTGAGCGACCTCCGAGGCGTCGCCCACGGCGGCTGAAGGGCTGACATCTACGGGCGTGTTCAGCAGAGCCTCCCATTCGGCAGCGGTAAGCTCTCGACCGTCCGACGGGTCATCGGGCGTAGGAGTTGAATGAGGATCGGAAAGGCTCATAGGATCACCCTATAGCTGGGACCGCGGTTTGCCGAGCTACGAGAAGAATTGGGATGTTCGGGTTTGTCGATGGGCAGGCGCTGGGCTGCGTCAGCAGGGCCGCTGGGCGAGTGCCTGCGTCGCGCATCCAGTTGATTATAGCCGCATAATGGCCAGGAAGCAGCCAAAATCCGCCGCTCAGCGTGTGGCAGCCGAACAATCTGCTGGGCCTGCGGCCCAAAATACCTTAACATTGGCAAGCTTCGCATCCATCAAATCTCCACTTGACCATCTTCTAAATCTCCACTTGACCTTCTTCACTCTGAGCGACAGCATGAGCGACACTCTTTTGCAGCGGCTTTTCGATGAACTCGACTCCATCGTGCTGATCGACCCGCACACGCATATCAATCCGCATCAGCCCGCCAGCGCGACCTTGGCGGATTTCCTGGGTTATCACTACTACACCGAACTGGCCCACTCGGCAGGCATGCCGCGGGAGCGGATCGAAGCGGCCGAGTTGAACCCTAAGGAACGGGTGGGCCGCCTAGTCGAAGGGCTCGGGCACATCGACAATACGGTGCAGTTCAGTTGGCTGCTGGAGGCGGCTCGAGAATTGTTTGGGGTCGAAATCGAGCGGCTCGATCAATCCAACTGGGAGCGGCTCTACGATGAGGCGCAAGCCCGGCTCGACGCGCCCGACTGGGAGCAGCAGGTGCTGCGGCTATCCAAGCTGGAAGCGGTCTTTTTGACGAATGATTTCGACGATGCGTTGGATGGCTTTGACACGCAGCGGTATGTGCCGTGTCTACGCACCGATGATCTGGTATTCCACTTTGCCAAGCCCAACGTGCGCCAGCGGCTGGCCGAGTGTTCGGGGACCGAGGTGCGGACGCTGGAGGATCTTGGGCAGGCTGTGCGACACCGCTTCGAATATTTCACCAAGCACGGTGCGCGAGCTTGCGCTATCAGCCTGCCCCCCTGGTTTGCGCCTTGCCGGGTCAGCCCAGCCGACGCACAGGCCGCCCTGGACCGCTTGCTCAGCCACAACGAACAGGCCAGCCAAGAGGAACAACGGCGGGTGGGCCTGTGGGTCTTTTGGCAACTGGCAGAAAACTGCCGCGAATTCGGGCTGCCGTTCGATTTGATGATCGGTGTCAATCGAGCGGTCTACCCCGGCGGCGTCTATCAGGGACAAGATCTATATGACAGCCGCCTATCGCTGATCCAATTCCGCGAACTGTTTAACGCCTTCCCGCAGGTGGTGTTTCCCGTCTCCGTGCTAGCCAGCGTAACGAACCAAGAGCTGGTCAGCTACGCCTGGATCTTCCCCAACGTGATATGCCATGGCCACTGGTGGTACAGCAATACGCCCAGTTTCATCCAGCGCGATCTGCGGGCGAGAATGGAAGCGGTGCCGCGGAATAAAATTGTGGGGTACTACAGCGACATGTACAAACTTGAATTCGCGCTCCCCAAATTTGCGATGTTCAAGCGCTGCCTAGCCCGCGTGCTAGCCGAGCACTTCGTGCGCGACATGGGCTGGAGCGAGCGCAGGGCAATCGAGCTGGGGCAGCAAGTGCTGCGCGGCAACGTCGAGACAGTGTTTTATGCGCAGTGACC
>JBEBXX010000418.1:0-3564 GCA_040391435.1 Aureliella helgolandensis
TGGGCAGCGGTCACAGGTGTGGGCATAGCATCAAATCTTAAGGGAAACGCTCCCCGTTGGCGAGAGGGGCACGAGTAACGCGGACTGGACCTGAGTGTTGCGTAGGCAGCGATCACTGTGCGCGGATCATTGTGTAGCGATCATTGGGATGCGGGTACAGCGTCCGGTTCGTCCGCATCCGACTTGACATCTGCATCTGCACCAGCATCAGCACCAGCATCTGCACCAGCATCTGCCTGCGTATTTGCATCAGCGTTTACATCACCATTTGCATCCGCCTCAGCGTCAGCGTCAGCGTCAGTGTCGGCGTCAGCGTCGGCGTCAGCCTCAGCCTCAGCCTCAGCGTCTGCGTCTGCATCGACGTTTACATCAGCATCTGATTGTGGTTTGGTTGTGGGAGCTGGAGCTGGCGTTGGCTGCGGGGTTGCGGAGGCGGCTTGCAAACGCTGCACGATCTGCTCGTGAGCGAGGGCTAGCGAATCGATGTTCAAAAGACGGTATTCGGCCGCAGCCCGAATATGATAGTCGGCGCGGTTTGGATTCAGTTCAACCGCCGTCTCGATGGCGGTCACGGCTTCCGAGTGGCGACCTAAGCGCGACAGGACATAGCTCAAGGTATCGAAGTAGTCCGAGACCGGCTCGGCTTTGGAGAGCTCGATCGAACGCAGCGAATACTCCAGGGCCTCTTCGCATCGCTCGGGGTGGAGCTCGGCCAAGCAATAGGCCAAGTTGTTCAAATACTGAGTCGCCGTGGGTAGGCGCTCGATAACTTGCTCCAGGTGCGGAATCGCCTTGGCAAAGTCTGGCCGCGTTAGGTAGAGCTCTGCGATGTAGGCGTGGGTTACAGCCGTGGCGGAGCCGGTCGCCAAGCGCTGCAGGAGATGTGCGACCAGTTCATCCGACGGTCGTGGGCCTTGCATGCGCACGAGTTTCGCCACCGCCTCCGCAATCAACGGATTGCTGGGATCGATCCGCAGGGCATTATCCAAAAACTGAAAATTCACACTGGCTTGGCCACCTTCGACGTTGAGGCTGGCGTCGTAGCGCGCCAAGTAAAGATTGGATAGCATGCGTTTGATTTCGGGCGAGCGGCTTTCCTCGGGGACCTGTTTGAGCAATTTGTCAGCCTCGTCGATATCGCCGGACATGGCATACAGCGAAGCTAATCGCAACCGCGCCTGCTCGTTGTCGGCGTTCTGGGACAATTCCTCCGTCAGTAGCTGCAGTGCCTTGGGGCGGACCTCGTCGAACAGCGGCTGGTTCTTCAGACGCTGGGCCAACTGCGCGAGCGCGAATGTATCCTCAGGGAAGCGCTCGGCGGAAAGCTTTAGCAACTGAACCGCCTGGGACGAGTTGCCCAGCATTGCATTTAGGTCGCTCGCCGCTAACAAGACCACGCGCGGGACTCGTTCCCAGTCCTTGGCCTGCTCGGCATGGTGCACTACAGAGGCCGCCGTCGCGCGGCTTTTGGGAGGCGGCTGCTGTTGTAGCTCGTGGGTTAATAGCTGCGCCATCATCGCATGGGCCGGCACATAGCCGCGTCCCTTTTCAGGAGCAATTTTCGCGAGCATCGTTTTCGCTTGTTGCATCGCGCCGCGCTGTGCCAGGGTGGCCGCAATCACAAACTGGCTGCGGTCGCTGGGAGTCAGCCGTTGCACGCGGCGAAATAGAGCTTCGGCAAACGGCGGCACTTCTAGTCCTTGAGCGACGCCACCTGAGTCGCTATTTGAGTCGCTATTTGAGTCGCTATCTGCGTTACCATCGGCCGATGGACCGGCGACTGAGAGGCTATCACTCGGGCCGCTATCACTCGGGCCGCTGGACGCAGCGGTGGGTGCCCAGGCCCGCTCCCAAGTCGCGATCTCTTCGTTGCCGCGTTCCAAGTAGCGCTGGGCCAGTCGCCCGCGATCGCTCCAATTGCCGGCCGCAACGGCTAGGCCCAAGCCTGCCAGCACACAGACGGGCAATAGGCAGAGCATGGCCTGTCGCCATTCGCGCGTGATTATCCAGTCGTAGACGAACCCCGCCCAGGCTACCAGCCAGCGGTTGGTGTCAAGTTGCATGGTCTTGCTCCCCGCGTGATGGGTTCACTAATCTTGGACGATGGAGTTGGTCAGGGTGCCGATACCGCTAACGCGGATGTGCACGACGTCGCCGCGCATGAGGGTAAAATCGCTGTCGGGAATAATCCCGGTACCCGTCAGCAAGAAAGCTCCCGTGGGAAAGCTATTGTCGCGGCCCAACCAGCCCACTAACTCTTCGAAGCTGCGCGCCATCTCCGCGACGCTGGTCTGGCCTGCAAACACGGTTTGGTCTTTGCGCTGGATGTCCAGATGGATTTCCAGCGTCTCTGGCGAAGGCATGCTGTCGGACAAGGTAATCCACGGTCCCAGACCACAGCACTGGTCGTAGGTCTTTGCCTGCGGCAGATACAGGGGGTTGTCGCCTTCGATATCGCGCGAGCTCATATCGTTGCCGATGGTGTAGCCGACGATGCGCAGGTCGGGTGAGAGCACGAGCGCCAACTCCGGTTCAGGCACATTCCAAGTAGCATCGCTACGGATGCGGAGTGTCTCGTGCGTGCCGCGCACGCGATGCGGCGTGGCTTTGAAGAAAATCTCTGGGCGTGGCGAGCGATAGACGCGATCGTAGCACGAGGCGGCCGCTTCGGACTCCTCCATCCGCGCCGTCTGGCTGCGTTTGTAAGTTACGCCGGCGGCCCACACCTCCTGGGTATCGATTGGCGGCAGCAACCGCGCATCTGCGATCGCCAGTTTTTCACCGGTGGACTGCAGTTCGTTGGCAGCGGCCAGGACGTCCTCGGCGGCCAACAGGGCGGCCAAATTGACATGGCCGCAGGCGGGCAGATTGAGCACTTCTATAGCATCGCCCTCAACTCGGCCAACACTGACTTGGCCACGTGAATTTAGCAGTTTCGCAAGTTGCATAGCAGACCGAAAATAGTTGAGTTTAGGAACACGGGAAAAGCGGGAGCTGTGTTCCAGCTTAGTTTAGCATTTTAAATCTGCATGGGAGCGTCCACTAGCCTAGGCAGGGCCTGCAAGGAGAGTTTGCAACTGGGCTATGCGAGCACGTCTTCGGAGACTGGCTCTGCGACGGGGCGCTCCGCTGGCAGCGTGGGCGGCTGGACCTTGCTGTGAGCCTGCCGATGCCGCAGGTGCCGCGGCGGGTTGACGTCGCTCGCCAAGCCGATCAGCTCCAGAAATTTGATCTCATAGTAGCTCAGATCCAATTCCCACCAACGATGCTGCACGCTGGCTGAGGCGGGATCTTCGTGATGGTTGTTGTGCCATCCCTCTCCGACCGAGAGCAGGGCTACCAGCCAGTTATTGCGACTTTCTTCTCCGGTGGCATAGTTGGTGTAGCCGAACATGTGGCTCAGTGAATTGACCGACCAGGTGATATGCCACACGGCAATGATGCGCATGATCACGCCCCACTGGACCATCGACAATCCGAGCTGTAGCGCGTCGGATAGCTGGGGACTAAAGATAAAACTGGAACCAAAACCCACTAGAAAGAACAACGGGACCTGGCCAGCAA
>JBEBXX010000419.1:0-3559 GCA_040391435.1 Aureliella helgolandensis
CAGCCGAGCGAGATCGCCGACACTGCGCGCTTGCACTACGACAGACGCATCGCCGGCACACACTATTTGAAGCCGAACGGGGAGAAGCGCGTGGGCTCGCTGGGCGATTTATACACCGTGGAAACCGCGTTGGATATTCAATAAAGAGATACTATGTCCTGTGACCCACGACCAGCTTCCTTGGCCGCTGAAGAGCTTTCGGCCAGCATTCATCACCGCTCTCGGCGGCGTTCGCGACGGCTCGCTCACGTCTACGACGAGCTGGCTCGAGCCATGCTTCTGCTGAGCGCGACGCTGTCGATTTCCATTACCCTGGCAATCATCGTTGTGTTGTTCAAGGAGACGTATCGGTTCTTCGAGATGCAAGGCGTGACGCTGGGTGGCTTTTTTGGATCGACCAAATGGTCTCCGTTGTTTTCCGGCGAAATTGGCATTTGGCCGCTCGTGAGTGGAACGATGCTGGTGACCGTAGTGGCCATGCTGGTGGCCTTGCCATTGGGGCTCGTCACCGCTATCTACCTGAGCGAATACGCTTCGCGACGGCTGCGGTCGATTCTAAAGCCGACACTGGAGGTATTGGCGGGGGTCCCGACAGTTGTCTACGGTTATTTCGCTTTGACAGTGATCACCCCGGGGCTGAAGCTCATCCATGACGGCTTCAACGTGTTTAACGCGTTGAGTGCCGGGTTGGCTGTGGGCATCTTATGTCTGCCGACCGTCTGCTCGCTGTCCGAAGATGCACTCAGTGCGGTGCCGCGCAGCTTGCGCGACGCCGGCTATGGTCTGGGAGGAACGCGTTTTGACGTGGCCACTCGGATCGTTGTGCCGGCCGCCTTGTCGGGGCTCGTCTCCGCATTTCTGCTAGCGATAGCCAGGGCCGTCGGTGAGACGATGATCGTCGCGCTGGCCGCCGGAGCCACCGCACGAATGACGCTCGACCCGCGCAATGAGATCCAGACGATGACTGGTTGGATGGTGCAGATGGCACTCGGCGACGCCAGCCACGAGGGCATGCAGTATTACTCGATGTACGCGGTGGCGGCCGTGTTATTTGCCATGACCATGACCTTGACCGTTCTCGGCAGTCTAGTCCGGCTGCGATTTCGCGAGGCTTATGAATGAGCGACGACCACTTATATTCGCCCCAGCGCTTGCAGCAGGCTCATCCCGGACGACTCCGCTCGCTGCGCAGGCGTCACCGCTTGGATTATCTGTTCGTGCGCTTTTGCCAAGCCACTGCCTGGTGCTCGGTAGCGATCCTGGCATTCATCTTAGCGGCGATATTGTTTCAGGGATTACCGGGTCTCGATTGGAAGTTTATCAGCTCGGCCCCCAGTGCGACGCCGGCTGAAGCAGGCATTCGTCCGGCCCTATTCGGTTCGCTGTGGGTGTGTGGCGTATGCGCTTTGCTCACCCTTCCCATCGGTGTAGCAACCGCGATTTTTCTGGAAGAGTTTAAGCCTCGCGAGCGAGCCATGCGTGCGCTGCATGGATTCATTCAGCTCAACATCAGCAACCTTGCCGGCGTGCCTTCAGTAGTCTATGGAATTATCGGACTGACTGCCTTTGGCGGAATGTTCGGACTGATGGGCGGAGCTAATCGACCGGTCGTCCAGATCGGTGCCAAGTACTATGACCAGTTCATCAGCGAGGGGAAGCGAATTTTGCTGGTCCCAGCCAAGAACGCAAACAGTCCGCCTGCGCCGCTGGCCAGCGGTTTGACAGCTTTTACTCTGGCCGGCGAGCGCGTGGCTGTAAATGTAATTCGTCCAGGCGCTTCTCTCCCACTCAGCCAAGCACTGCGCAACCGCACGCTCCGTTCAACTGCAGAAGCCGGCAGGATCAGCCACAAGGCATGGTACTACTTTCGCTTTCCGCTGGGACGAGGCGTATTGACGGGCGGCTTGACTCTGATGCTAGTCGTGCTGCCAACGGTGATCATCGCTTCACAGGAAGCTCTGCGTGCGGTTCCTAAATCTCTGCGCGAAGCGTCGCTGGGAATTGGCGCTACACCCTGGCAGACGGTTCGAAATGTAACTCTGCCCGCTGCGACTCCAGGAATCATGACCGGCGCAATCTTGGCTATGAGCCGCGCCATCGGGGAAGCCGCCCCGGTGCTGATCATTTGCGGTATCGTCTACATCGGCTCGAGTCCAGGAAATTTGATGGATGATTTTTCGGTGATGCCCCTGCAGATTTTCAACTGGGCGGCCCGTCCGCAGAGCGAGTTCCACCGCGTGGCCGCCCAAGGGATCATCGTCCTGCTCGCGGTGCTGCTGACGTTCAATGCGATCGCCGTACTGATCCGCAATCGCACGCAAAGACCATTTAGCTAAAACACTTTCGAAAAGGAAATTCGGTGCCAATTACTGTCGGAAAACGAAGCGCTGCGGCTGTGGATACCCTCAAAACCGCGCCGCCAAAGGAGCCACCCATGCCATTCGATGCGGCAGCCTATTTGAAGAAGGAGTCCGGCGCGGTTACCGAGATAGACATTGACCACTTCAACGCCTATTACGGCAACTTCCAGGCCTTGCGTGAGATCTCACTGGCAATTCCCAAGAACCGTGTGACGGCATTCATTGGCCCCAGCGGTTGTGGAAAAACAACGTTGCTGCGGTGGATCAACCGCATGAACGACATCGTGCCAACGGCCCGAGCGGAAGGCAAACTGCAGCTTGGTAACGCAGACATCCTGTCCAAATATACCGATGTGGTCGACCTGCGGCGTCAGGTCGGTATTGTTTTTCAGAAACCCAATCCATTTCCCAAGTCGATCTATGACAACGTAGCCTATGGTCCACGCCTGCACCTGCGACTGTCGCGATCTGAACTGGACGGTCTAGTCGAGTGGTCGCTGCGCAAAGCGGCGGTGTGGGAAGAAGTCAAAGACCGGCTGCGCAAACCGGCGCTAGCCCTCAGCGGCGGACAACAGCAGAGGGTCTGTATCGCGCGCGCCATTGCTACCGGTCCGCAAGTGCTGCTGATGGACGAACCGTGTTCGGCCCTCGATCCGATCTCGACCAGCAGTATCGAGGATCTGGTGTATGAGCTGCGCCAGCAATATACAATCGTAATGGTGACGCATAATATGCAGCAGGCCTCGCGAGTGTCGGACATGACGGCCTTCTTTTACCAAGGGCGAGTGATCGAATACGGCCCGACCGATCAGATTTTTGCTCGTCCGCAACAAAAGCAGACCGAAGATTATGTCACGGGTAAATTCGGATAAGTCGCAATGACAAAACATCTAGACCGCGATATGCAGCGCCTGCACCGCGACATCCTGGCGCTGTGTGCTCAAGTCGAGGAGATGATCGGTAAGGCGGGTCGGGCACTACAAGAGGGACGCCTGGACTTGGCCGATGGAGTGATCCGCCAGGATGAGCTGGTCGATGCCCAAGAGGTGTGGATCGAAGAAGAGTGTCTCAAAGTACTGGCATTGCATCATCCGGTAGCCACCGATTTGCGACGCATCGCCACCGTCATCAAAATTAACAACGACTTAGAGCGCATTGCTGATCTGGCCGTTGGCATTGCACAGCGGGCTATCGGCGTT
>JBEBXX010000420.1:0-3556 GCA_040391435.1 Aureliella helgolandensis
AGCATAATATTGAGCACTAAATCGATGGCCAAAATGAGTACAAAACTGATCACAAAGGCAGCCGTTGCGGCGCGGCCCACGCCATCAGCGCCCGCTTCGCAGTTAAACCCTCGATAGCAACTGACGATGGCAATGGTGCCGCCAAAAAAGAAGCTTTTGAAGATTCCCATAAATAGATCCCAGCCGTTAACGAACTGGCGACTGTTGCTCAGATACTCATAGTGGTCGATTCCTAACATGACTACGCTGTAGAAGTATCCGCCTACGATTCCCATAAAGTCGGCCATGATCGTCAGCGCGGGGATCAGCAAAATGCAGGCTAAAAACCGCGGCACGACTAAATACCGGATCGGATTGGCACCCATGCTGATCAGCGCGTCGATCTGCTCGGTGACCCGCATTGTTCCTATTACCGCGGCCATAGAGCTGCCCACGCGTCCGGCCAGCATGGTAGCGGCGAGGACTGGCCCCAGTTCGCGAACCAGTGACAAATTGATCACCGCGCCTAGGTGACTTTCCAAACCGATGTCGCGGAACTGCTGATAGCTCTGATTGGCCAAGACCATACCGATAAACGTGCCGGTCAGGGCCACCACGGGTAGACTCAGCACGCCCACATGGTAAAAGTTGGGCAGAATTGTGCCGCGACTTGGCCAGGACGTGAACAGCCACACGAAGACGCGATAGGTGAAAATGGCCATGTCGCCGACGGTGGTCAAGGCGTCCACGACAAGCGCGCCCCAGTCGCTGACCCAACCGACCAGCGACTCGCGCAGCCCGTGCAGTTCGGCGGACGGCATTTTATTCTGCCGAGAGGACGGGACCGAGGACACTTAGGGAAACTCCGTGGAGACGCTAGCAGCACACTTAAACAGCATGTTAGACTCTATCGACTGCGCAAAGATTGCGGCTTAATCCAAAGTCTCTTTTTCCGATTTTTCTTCAATTCACTTCAACAACTCAGCCCGCCTAGCCGCAATGAATTCTGCCAACATTCGCTTTGATATCATCACTTTGTTCCCCCCTATTTTCTCAGGCTACCTGGGGGAGAGCTTGCTAGCTAAAGCTATCGAACGCGGACAGGTGCAGGTCCACGTGCATAATCTCCGAGATTGGTCCAGTGACAAGCATCACAAGGTGGACGCGCCGCCCTATGGTGGCGGGCCCGGCATGTTGATTCAAGTCCAACCGGTGGTCGACTGTGTCGAACATGTACGCGGGCTAGCTGCCGAAGCAGGGGAACTGCTGATCATGAGTCCCCAGGGAGAAACGCTTAAGCAAGCATTAGTGACTGAGTTGAGCCAAGCGCGGCGCCTGATCTTGCTGTGTGGCCGCTACGAAGGCTTCGATCAACGAGTGATCGACATTCTGCAACCGCGCGAGATCAGCCTGGGCGATTTCGTGCTCAACGGTGGTGAAGTGGCAGCTATGGCCATTATCGACGCGGCTATTCGGTTGATTCCGGGAGTGCTAGGGGACGAGCAAAGCGCGGTGCAGGATTCGTTCTCCGACGAAGCTCTACTGGAGTTCCCGCAGTACACCCGGCCGCGCGAATTTCGAGGCCATGCGGTACCCGACATCCTGCTCGGCGGCAACCACAAGCAGATCGCCGATTGGCGAGCCGCGCAACGCATTGCGCGAACGCACGCGCGGCGCAGCGATTTACTCTGAATATAGTCACGAGATACTCTGGATCTGACCTTGCGGTCAAGCTCTCTTCCCGCGACACTCCCGGCCGGTCGCAGGACGCGACTGAGACTGGTTTTTGCTTGAATTGATCAGCTTTTGGGAAGGAATCCAATGGCTAGCTGGATACTGTCGGCCATGCTGTGCGCTGTTGTGGGGGGAAACTCCGACTGCACCATCGTTCATTTTACTGCGGCTTGGTGCGAACCGTGCAAGCAACTCGAACCCGCCCTGCAGCAATTGCGACAAGAGGGCTGGAAAATCGAAACGGTCGATACCGATCGCCAGCCGGAGATTGTTCATAAATTCCAAGTGCAGAACTTGCCAACGCTGGCCATTCTGTGTCGCGGTCAGGAAGTCGATCGAATGGTCGGCGCGGCGACCTACGAACGCATCGCGCAGCGCGTGCAACGCGCGGCCGCCCGCAACCACAGCGGCCCCGCCGCGGCTCAAGTCGCGGCGTCTGAGCCCGCCGTCGCTCAAGCTGCTGCATCTCAAGCTGTCATGTCTCAGGTGGCTGCGCCAGCACCTCAGGCGATCGTGCGTGGCCAATCGCCCGAGATGGGCGGCTACCCGCTCTTGGCGTCCAACTCCCACAATTCGCCCACTGGCTTTGCCAACCATGAATTGGCCGCCACCACTTCAGCCGCAGCCACGTTAGTTAGCCGGTCGCCAGCCACAAACGCGGCCGCAGTCAGCCCCGGTGGAGCTGCATACGATGCTGCATCCGCTTCCACGCCTGCGGCCGGCAGTGCGCCGAGTCCGGCGGCCGTACAGCCCGCGCTAAGCCCAGAGCAAGCCGTCGCGCGAGCCGCGGCGGCGACGGTTCGCATTCGAGTCGACGAGGCCAATACGACCGCCTATGGAACCGGCACCATTATCGATGTTCGCGGACACGAGGCGCTCATCCTGACGTGCGGTCACCTGTTCCGCGACATGCAACCCCATTCTCAATTGACCATCGACCTGTTCCCTGGAACGCCCGAGGAAGTCAACCTGCCCAGCGAGTTGATCGACTTCAAGGCTGATCAAGAGGATATTGGGCTCATCAGCTTTCGCATCCCGGTCGCCATTCAGCCCGTACCCATTTTGGGTCGCGGCCAGCGCGTGGCCGTTGGCCAGCAGGCCTTCAGCTTCGGTTGCGATCGTGGTGCTAACCCGACGCGCCGCGACACGCAGATCAAGAGCATCAATCGCTACTTGGGAGCGGACAACATCGAAATCGTCGGTGCGCCCGTGGTGGGACGCAGCGGAGGTGGTTTGTTCGATATGCAAGGTCGTTTGATCGGCGTGTGCAATGCAGCCAACGCCGAAGACGACGAAGGCATTTATGCCTCGGCCGAAGTCGTCTTCGCGCAAATTGAGCGTCTGGGACTGAGCGAACTGTTTGACGACGGCCAGCCAGCCGGCCAGAGCCAGCTCGCTTCCAACCCCGCAGACAATTCCAATCGCCCCGCCAGTGGTGCCCTCGCCGCGCAACTGGCCAGCACCACTTCTCCAGCCCCAGCTCAGTCTTCTTCTCAGCCCGCAGCTCAGTCCTTCCCTCAGTCCTCTGCTCAGTCTTCTCCTAATTCTTCTGCTCAGGATTCTTCTGCTCAGGATTCTTCTGCTCAGGGCTGGCAGCAACCGGGACAGGCAACCGGCCAGTCCATTTCGCCGACCGCCGTTGGCCAAGCCCGCGCGTCGGCCAGTGACACCCTGCGCTGGCCGGACCAATCTGCCTCGGTCCCCAATCTGGCTGGCAGCAGCTATGGCACCTCCTCGACTGCGGTGGCTTCGCAGCCCGCCACCGCCGATGTGGCTGTTGCCGGCGCAGGCCCAGCCATAAATGCTAGCAATACACAGCAAGTCATCTGTATCGTTCGCGATG
>JBEBXX010000421.1:0-3552 GCA_040391435.1 Aureliella helgolandensis
ACGGTATTGACGCAGGTCAAACACCATCACCGCCATAAGTACTGAAACTGGATCGTTCATGTCGCGTTATAATCCCGCCCAGATTGAGCCAAAGTGGCAAAACCATTGGGAGCAAGAGCACACCTTTCGCAGCCCTGACATGCCACAGGGCGAGAAATTGTATGTGTTGGACATGTTTCCCTACCCCAGTGGATCGGGGCTGCACGTTGGGCATCCGGAGGGTTACACAGCCACCGACATCGTGTGCCGCTTCGCCCGCATGCGCGGCAAAACCGTGTTGCATCCGATGGGCTTCGACGCCTTTGGTCTGCCGGCTGAAGAGCACGCCATCAAGACCAACACGCCGCCGCGCGTGTCGACTGAGAAAAACATTGCCGAGTTCACGCGTCAGTTGAAGATGCTGGGCTTCAGCTACGATTGGCAGCGCGTTCTATCGACCACCGACGTGGGCTATTTTCGCTGGACGCAGTGGATCTTCACAATTCTGTTCGATACTTGGTACGATGTCCAGGAGCAGCGCGGCCGACCTATCGCAGAGCTGCCAATTCCCGCCGAGATCGAGTCGCAAGGGGCCGGCGCGATCGCCGCTTACCGCGATACGCAGCGACTGGCCTATCAAGACGATGCCCTGGTGAATTGGTGTCCCGCCTTGGGGACCGTCTTAGCCAATGAAGAGGTCATCGATGGCAAGAGCGAACGCGGTGGGCATCCCGTGCAGCGCCTGCCACTGCGACAATGGATGCTGCGCATTACGGCCTACGCCGAGCGCTTGATCGACGACTTGGATGGACTCGACTGGTCGACCGGAATTAAAAAACTGCAAACCGACTGGATCGGTCGCAGCACGGGTGCCGAGGTCGATTTCTACTTGGGCGAGGCCCAGGCCTTCGCCGCTTGGTCCCAGCAGCGGGCCAGCCAAGGATTCCCGGCGCAGGCGGGCGATGACGTGCTGCGGGTCTATACCACGCGGCCCGATACGTTGTTCGGCGCGACCTACATGGTAATCGCCCCCGAGCACCCATTGGTGGCGCGGCTGAGTACGCCACAGCAGCGCGCAGCGGTCGACCAGTACTGCCAAGCCGCTTCCTTCAAGAGCGATCGCGAGCGGACCGAAACCGACTCGAAGAAAAAGACCGGAGTGTTTACTGGATCAACGGCCGTCAACCCGGTCACAGGCCAGCCCATCCCGATCTGGATTGCCGACTACGTGCTGGCTAGCTATGGAACAGGTGCCATCATGGCGGTACCTGCACACGACCAACGCGATTACGAGTTTGCGGTTCAGTTTGCATTGCCCATCGTGAAAGTCGTCGACTCGGGTAAGTCGCCCAGCGGCGGCGCCACTGACAGCCGTCCAGTTGAGAGCGCTCCAGTTGAGCGTGGTCCAGTCGTGAGCAGCAGCGGCAGCACCGCGGCGGATCCGCAGCAGTGCTTCGCGGGCTACGGCACGGCTATCAACTCGGGCAAGTACGATGGCACGCCCACGGCTGAGTTTAAGGATCTGATGACCCAGGAGCTCGCCGCGCAGGGGCTGGGCCAGCAGGCGGTGAACTACAAGCTGCGCGACTGGCTGTTCAGCCGCCAGCGCTTTTGGGGCGAGCCGTTCCCGATCCTGCACGAACTGGATGCGAGCGGCAAGCCAAGCGGGGCAATTCGAGCTGTGGACGCCAAGGACCTGCCGGTCAATCTGCCGCATCTGGAGGATTACAAGCCACATGGTCGCCCCGAACCGCCGCTCGGCAAGGCGCCCGATGAGTGGCTGTATGTCGAGCTCGACGGCAAACGCTATCGCCGGGAAACCAACACGATGCCCCAGTGGGCTGGATCGTGCTGGTACTATTTGCGGTTTATCGACCCACACAACGACACGGCGTTTTGCGATCCTGCCAAAGAGAAGGCGTGGATGCCCGTCGACTTATACGGGGGGGGGGCTGAACACGCGGTGCTGCACCTACTGTACGCTCGCTTCTGGCACAAAGTCTTGTTCGATCGCGGCTTTGTATCTTCACGCGAGCCGTTTCAGAAACTGGTCAATCAGGGAATGATTCTGGGCGAAGTGGAATACACTGGCTATCAGGCTCACGGAGAATGGGTCAGTACTACCGAGTTGCATAAAGGTGAACAGGGCGAGCTAGTCACCGCAACCTCGCGTCAACCGGTGCAGGCGGTAGTAGTGCCCGAAGCGGACGTGGTGAAAAAAGGGGACGCATTTGTACTGGCTGGGCAGCCCAGCATTCGCGTCGATTCGCGGGCACATAAAATGTCCAAGAGTCGCGGCAATGTGGTCAACCCCGATGAGGTAGTTCGCCAGTACGGAGCTGATTCCTTGAGGCTCTACGAGATGTTCATGGGGCCTCTCGAAGCTACTAAGCCGTGGAGCATGGCGGGGGTGAGTGGCGTTCGGAATTTCCTGGATCGCGTCTGGCGGATGATCATCGACTACCAGGCCGATGAGAGTCTGCTGCTGGCCAGTGTTCAAGATGTCGCACCCACGCCTGAGCAAAACCAGGTGCTGCATCGCACGATAGCCGCCGTGACCCACGACATCGAAGCCATGAGCTTCAATACGGCGATTGCCCGCATGATGGAGTTTGTGAATTACTTCACCAAGTCGGAAGTCCGCCCCAAATCGGCAATGGCAGATTTCGTGTTGCTGCTCGCTCCCTTTGCGCCACACGTGGCTGAAGAGCTGTGGCAACTGTTGGGCAATCCGCAGTCGTTGGCCTATCAACCGTGGCCCGTGGTCGACGAAGCCGCCACCAAGAGTGCACAGGTTGAAGTTCCCGTGCAGATCAATGGCAAGGTGCGTGGCCGCATTGTGGTCCCCGCCGAATGCTCGAAAGATGATTTAGAGAAGCTGGCCATGGCTGATCCACGCACGCAGGAGCTGTTGGTTGGCAAACAGATCGTCAAAGCGGTCATCGTGCCGGGGCGGTTGGTCAACCTAGTCGTTAAATAGCCACGGTGGGCTTGCTGCGCTGGCACTGATTCGAATGCTGGCGCAATCAAATTTTTATAGACCATCACAAATTCCTGTGGCTGACCGCGTTATCCCCAACACCCACTGCGACTTGCTTATGTCTGCACGCACCCTAGTGCTGGTGTGCACCTATAACGAGGTGGAGAATCTGCCCGAGCTGTTCGAGCAACTCGCGCGATATTTGCCGCGCGCCGATATTCTGGTAGTCGACGATAGTTCGCCCGATGGAACTGCCGAGTGGGTGCGCCAGCACCCACGCTATCGGCCTCATGCCGCTGAGACTGTGGAGTCGGCCATCTACCTCATTCAGCGCAGCGGCAAGCACGGATTGGGGACGGCCACGCGCGAAGGGTTGCGGTGGTGTTTAGATCACGCATACGACTTTGTCATCAACCTCGACGCCGACTTGAGCCATCCGCCGGAGTACGCGCCGGCGCTATTGGCCGCCTGCCAACCGGAACCTGCCACAGGCTCTACAGCTGAACTGAGGGCTACCAGCGGTAGAGCATCCGGCGGCACAACGGTGGACAACACAATTTCGAGCGACATAACAGCGAGCGACATAACAGCGA
>JBEBXX010000422.1:0-3549 GCA_040391435.1 Aureliella helgolandensis
CATACTTACGCACTCTCCTCGCTCCCCAACGCCACCAACCAAGGCGACAGTCGCAATTTCTCTCGCCACTACCGCAAGCGATTGCGCGCCGAGGTGGTCTCCGACGCGCTGGCAGACATTACCGGACTGCCGGAAACTTTCAGCGGATCGCCCGTCGGAACGCGCGCTATGGAGTTGTGGACAGTCCGTACGAGCTCCGACTTGCTCGATGCCTTTGGCCGGCCCGATCCCAATCAAGACCCGCCCTGCGAGCGCGCAACATCCGCCACAATGGCTCAGACCTTGCATTTGATGAACGCGGTGCATATTCAACAGCGCATCTCAGCCGACGGTGGTCGCTGCCAAACACTGGCTGAAAGCGATAAGCAGGCCGAGGAGATTGTGACCGAGTTGTATTTAACAATTTTTTCGCGGTTGCCGACGACTGCCGAGCTTGACAGCCTGCGGGCGGAGTTTGAGCGGCCAAACGTAGAGCGTCGCAAACTGATTGAAGACATCGCATGGTCGATGGTCAATTCACCCGAATTTCTTTATTTGGATTAATGGAGAGGCAAGCCATGTATCGCAGAAATTGTTTGCAGCTTGGACTGGCTGGATTGGCCGGTGGCAGCTTCTTAGATTTATTAGCCATGCAGCGCGCGTCGGCTTCGGCGGCAGGTGGCACACAGCCGCGGAAGACCAATTGCATCTTGATTTGGATGGACGGCGGTCCAACACATCTGGAGACGTTTGATCTCAAGCCAGAGGCACCGGTGGAGATCCGCGGAGAATTCCGCCCGATTGAAACCAATGTATCTGGCATGCGCATCTGTGAATACATGCCCAAGTTAGCCAAGATCGCTGACAAGTACTCCATCATTCGCTCTGTGCAACACAATCAAGGAAATCATGGTGCTGGCAATCACTACATGATGACCGGCGCGCCTCCGCGGATTCCAGTCGGTTGCGGTGCCTTCGTCAGCTTCCATCCGAGTCTCGGATCGGTGGCGGCGTACGAGCGTGCGGCTCCGCATGGACTGCCCAGTTATTTTTCGCTGCCGAGCATGTCGCGCTCCGGCGGTCCCAACTTCTTGGGTGCCAAATACGCGCCCTTCGTGGTGGCCAATGACCCCAACCACAAAGACTTCCGCGTGCGGGATGTCGAACTACCTCGCGATCTGGCCGAAACGCGTTTTCAATCGCGGCGAGACTTGCGACACTTGATCGACCGCTTGCCACGCTACGAGGATCCCCAGGTCGCCGATCCGGTGGCCGGCTATGACGAGAACGTCGAGCAAGGCTACAACTTGGTCACCACGCCGGAGGCTCAGAAGGCTTTCGATATCCACAGCGAACCCGACGAGCTTCGCGAAGCCTATGGTCGCAATGGTTTCGGCCAGCGCGCGTTGATGGCTCGGCGGCTGGTCGAAGCCGGAGTGCCCTTTGTCACCATCGTCGACGGTGGCTGGGATCACCACGCCGATCTGTTCGGCGCTCTGCGTACGCGGCTGCCCAGTTGGGACCAGACGGTGGCCACGCTGATCAGCGATCTAGACCAACGCGGCCTGTTGGAGACGACCATGGTCATCGCACTTGGGGAATTCGGGCGGACTCCCAAAATCAGCACGCTCAACGGACAGAGCAAAGCCGGCCGCGACCACTGGGCCAGCGCCATGTCCATTCTCTTTGCTGGCGGCGGCAGCCGAGGCGGACAGGTCATCGGTGCCACCGATCGCCATGGCCACGCGGCTGTCGAACGCGTGCTATCTCCCGAAAACTACGTCTCCACGGTCTATCGCAAGCTGGGTATCGATCCGGACAAAGTGTATTACACGCCATCGGGCCGCCCGACGCATTTGGTCAGCAATTCCACACCTATCGACGAGTTGATGTAGGCATGTCAGTCGATCACACCACCAGTGAAAGCCAAGCTGCTGAGCCAGCGATTGTACATGCCGCGGCCTGCTCTGCGGACACGCGCAAAATGACCAGCCTGGCGCAGGGCTGCATCATGGCGTGCATCATTGCCTGCATTCTGAGCAGCGGTCTAGCCGCCTTGGACGTGCAAGCGGTTCACTCGGCAGAAAAGCCCGAGTTGACGATGCTCTTTCCGGCCGGAGGACAGATCGGCACCAGCCTGGATGTCACGGTTCAAGGCAAGTTCCCCACTTGGCCGCTGCAGGTGTGGACGGACAGCCCGCACATTCAATGGACATGCCTAGCCGAAGCGGGCAAGCTGCAGGCTGCCATCGGTCCAGACGCGGAGCCGGGCCTGCACTGGTTGCGTCTGTTCGATGCCAACGGTGCGTCGGCAGCCCGGCCTTATCTGATCGGTCAGTGGCCCGAGGCCAGCGAAGTGGAGCCCAACGATTCCGTGCCCCAAGCCCAAGCCGTTGCGAATCTACCGTTTGCCATGCAGGGAATACTCAACAAACAGGCTGATGTAGATCTGTTTGCAGTGCAGCTTGCCCAAGGTCAACTGCTCGCGGCGACGCTCGATTCGCACAAATGGCTCAACAGCCCAGCGGATGCGAGTTTACAAATCCTCTCATCGCAGGGCTTTGTGCTAGAAGAGAATTTGGATCACGTGGGGCTAGATCCTTACTTGGAGTTTACCGCGCCGCATGCGGACACTTATATCGTCCGCGTGCTTGGCTTTCCCTCCACACCCAACAGCACGATTGCCTTCAGTGGAGGGAGTGACTGGGTCTACCGCTTGCGTCTGGAAACCGAGCCCGCTCCCCTCGCCTCAACTCTTGAATTTTCCAAGCAGAGCGGGCTGAGGGCTGCATCGACGCCGGTCGCCAGCGGTATGCATGGCACTGCCGCTGAAGCGCTCCCTGTGGAGCTGCCAGCACGCTTGAGCGGCACGATTGCCGTGGCCAAGCAGTCTGACTTCATCAGCTTCCAAGCTCAGGCCAAGGCGCATTATCGATTGAGCGTGTTGGCCCGCGATTGTGGTTCTGCTCTCGATGCGTCATTGACGCTATATGGCGCAGACGGCAAGGAATTGAAACGCTTGGATGATGTGGGCCAGAATAGAGATCCGCTGCTGGACTGGCAGGCCCCTACCGATGCAACTGTGTTTGTATCCATCGGCGATTTTCACCGGCTCGGCGGGCCGCAATATGGATATTACCTCGAGATCCAGCAGCGCAAGGCTGACTTTAGCCTAAGCGTTGCGAGCGACGTATTTCACACCCAAGTCGGCCAAGAGCTGGAAATATCGATCAGTATTGTTCGCCAGTTGGATTTCGCCGAACGCCTCGAGGTGAGCCTGGAAGGCTTGCCCGATAGCGCGACGTGTGCTGCCGTGGAATCACTTCATGGCGGCGACTCGGCCGCTAAAGTCACGCTCAAGTTGACATCTACTGAACCCATTCAAATGCCACTCAGGATTGTAGCCCGCGCCGTAGCCGCCGCTGCCGCCGCCGTGCCCCAATCCGAATCCGCGCCTTCACCTGCCCCCTCATCTGCTCCTGATTCTAGCCTGCCCGCAGCAGATTCTAAGCTTACCGCGGCCCAGGCGGCCGATGGCAAGCCGATATGGCTGAGCGTAGCCCCTTAGGC
>JBEBXX010000423.1:0-3547 GCA_040391435.1 Aureliella helgolandensis
GTCAATACTGAAACCAGACCAGCGGGCGTACTGGCCAGCCCGGAATCCGCCGACAGCGGCGGCAATGCCGCTGCGATCAAATCCGCATACTGCGGTGGTGAGATGTGCTTGAGCTGTGGAGGTGGAGCCTGCAGCAAGGCCAGATCCATGCTCGGCCAATGGGTATCGGCGTCCGCAGATGAAGCCGACAGCATGGACAGCAACAGGTCACGGCGCTGCGCATGATCGAGCCAAGCGTACCGCACCAAAAATTCTGCCAGCAGTTTCTCTCGCTGAGGATTGCGGCCAACTTGCTCCACCAACCGGGCGACTTGCGAATCGATGTCTTGCCTGCACTGCTGTAGATCGCGCGTCAGCCCGGTGGCTTCGTTGGTAGGCAGGTTATCTATCGAATCTCCGGTGGCCGTCGAGATGCTGTGCAAAAATGCCTTGGCCGCGACAATGCCGCGACCGGTTGCCTGTCTGAAGTCTCCCGAGCTGTCTTCGAGCTGGGAAATATGGTCGGACAGCGCAACGGAGTCGCTCAGGACCAGCGCCAGGTTGCGATAGGCTGCTACCGTGCCAATCCGATTCTGCCAATGGGCTATCTCGGCGGCAGAAACGTTCGTTGGCGGAGGGTCCAAGACAGCGGAGAAGCGGCCTGTTCGAACGTCGCCTCGAATTGCCTCCGCCTCGTTCTGCAGATCCGCTTGCAGGGCTTCCACGCGTGCACGGAGGTTCGCGCCGCTGGCTTGCCCGCGGAAGTCATCGCCGGCCAAATACCGCTGCTCTAGCTCCAGAATCATAGTTGCCATTCGCCGAGCGGTCAGCGGCGCCAGCGTCGCCAGCGACCATCCACCCATCGATTCCACCGGTGCTTGCCACTGGTCGAGAGCCTCCCACAGGCCGCTGGTAGGCCAGTTGTCGCTAGTGAGTGCCGGCGGCGTTGGAACAGAGGTTTGATCGGATACAGAAGTATCTTTCGCAGCAGAGTTCGCAAGGTCCGCTGACTCCGCTGACTCCGCTGACTCCGCTGACTTAGCTGACTCCGCTGCAGGCCAACCCAGCGGCTGCCCCTGGGAATTCTGCTGCATCAGCGGGCTGGCGGTGAGGGCTTGCCAACTCCTGCGCTGGGCCTCAATCCACCCCGCTTGTCCCTTTGCTAACCAAGGCTTTTGAGCCTCGCTCGAATCGCTCCACACGCGGCGAATGACATATTCGGCCAAGTCGCCGACTAACAGCCTGCCATCGGCGTGCACAGCAGTTGTAAACCCGGCCGGCGCACGGCGTTTCCCGACCAGGGCTTCGGCGCAGGCCCGCCCGAACAAGGTTTGATGGCTGGCGAGTGAGTCGAGCGAAAGCTGGTTGGCCTGATGGGATACCAGACAATGGACCTGCGGTGGAGCGGCCGCAATGTCCGCCATGGCCCAGTACAGAAATTGATTAGTCCACATGCCCGACCGCGGTTCGCACAGTTGATTCCCCCAGTCGAGCAGAATGATCGAGGGCCCGCGCCAGCGGCTCACAGCGTCGACAATGGCGTTGAAGGGCACAGCCCCCTGGGGGTCGGCGAGTTGTTCGCCCGACTGTGGCAAGTGATAATCGCCGCTGAGCAGGTAGGCCTTGTCCCCGAGCGAAGCTCCTTTCGCGCGGATCCACAAGACCAAGGCGTCATTGCGTTGCAACTGCCGCACCTGTTCGTCGATGGCCGCTACTAAGTTGGCAGTATCGTCAAAATTGATGGTCAGCGATGCGACCTCGAACTGCGGAGACGGGTGCGCGAGCAAGGGTGCCAGCGACTCAGAGCCGAAGCGCAGCGGTGGCCAAGTATAGGCCTGTTCGGGTTCGCTGGTGTTGCTGCGCGATGCGGTAAACAGCCAGGCGATGCGCGTATGCTGGTAGCGAAGGCTGAGAAGATACGCAACCAATGCAACGGCTCCCAGGAGCAGCACGAGTAGGCAGGCCGTTGTAATCATGCGCCGCCGTGACACCGACCCGCCGCCGGCTGCTCTGCGGGTGCCCGACTGTCGCCAACTCTGTCGGCGAGTTCCATTCTGCACGCTCATGGACCGATACTCGATAAAACTCGGTGAACCGAAACACAAAGTCTTCACGTTCAGGATTTTATCAGATCGTGGCGACTGTGCTAAGGATTTTAACTCCGAGCTATCAGTTACTCTAATTCCAGTTCGGCGTGGGCCGTGGGCTGGTCGATATCAACGATCACGGCCGCGCTGCGAAAGTAGTTTTGGACGGGCCCTTCGGCCACAATCGAATAGCTGCCGTAAGGAATTTCCGTGAATTCAAAGCGACCATTGTCATCGGTTTCCGTGACGCGCGCAGCGCCGCCAATCAATTTGACTTTAATGTAATGCGGAGTGAGATCCCCTTTGCGGACGATCCCCGTAAGTGTGGCTTGGCCGTCCAGCAGTAGTCCGCTGTCACTAACGTGGGGTCGGTAGTTGGGCACCGCTCTACCTGCCAACTGAGTCTGCTCAACTGCGGCTCCGGTGGGCTGCAGCCGAGTGTAAATCCACGAGCCATACGCGGTGCGCTGGATCGAAAGTGGGTCGATCGGCCGGAGCTCGAAATTGAAATTGGCAAGAGACGCCACGAGCGCGTCAGGCGCTGGCTCAGCGTTGGCCAGAGGCTCTGCGTTGGCCAGAGGCCCTGCGTTGGCTAGAGGCTCTGCCGAGTCGGAAGATCTGGGCAGGCCAATGGCGGCGAAAGAAGTACCTCTTTGCGAGATTGGATAATCCCAATATCCCTCCACCACCGCGAAGCCTCCAGCGGCTGGCAGAACCGTCGCCGGCTGCCATTGAAAGCCCTGTTCTTCGACCGCCACGAAGCCTGGTTCCCATCGATATTGCTGCTGTTGATCCACGGTCCAGCCTCCGCGAATCCAAACCGTATCGGGAGCCGTCATCCGCCGGGTGGCCATCCGCTCCGGTTTTTCAGGTGGAGCAAGGCGCATCACTTGTGGCTCATGCTGAGTGTCGTACCAATATCCTGGATGTCGCACCACGCCGTCGGGAGCCGGGACCCAGGTGCCAGCCTGCCACCGCAAATTCGGTGGCGCGCGGCGCCAGAAACCTGGAATCCATGTGTACTGTCGCTGCGATGGTGCCCATTCCCAATAGCCTTCGATCCACACAGAATCCGGGCTCACCTGAGCCGGCCGGGCAACGGCGGGAGCCACGCCGGGAGGTGGCTGACGAACGATGACTGCGGGCCGTAGCGGGAGGATGGCATCGGACACGAGCGCCTCGTGAACCGCGCCCGGAACCAGCACACTGGTCGCTTGGGATGCGACCGGCCGTTCGCTGTCCACTTGCCCAAAGACCGCCGCGCACAGCAGCGCTGAAGCCATGACTGCCACCGCTTGGCAGCACGTGAATTTCTTTATGTGCATTTTCTTTTGACCTAATTCAAGTTGTTAAGCAGCCCACCGCGACTGAACATGCTGTGGCGGCTAATACGCTGCGGCGGACTAATATGCTGCGGCGGACTAATCTGCTCCGGCGGCTATACGCAGCGGTGGCGAGGGGTGTCGCTTCGGCCGCATCCC
>JBEBXX010000424.1:0-3539 GCA_040391435.1 Aureliella helgolandensis
CTCTCCGGATGTGAAAGATGCCTATCTTTCGATGAATGAGATTCCGGGAATCGGGCGGATCCGCATCGGCAATTTCTTCGTGCCGTTCAGTCTGGAACAGGTCACGAATGATACTAACAATCTCTTCAGTGAACGGTCTATTCCGACGCAGGGAATTTTTTCTGCAGACCGCGAGGTCGGGATTGCACTGTATAACTCGACGGAAGCGAAAGATATTACCTGGGCGACAGGGGTGTTTTTTGATGACCTCAGCGACACTTTCAAAACGCGGTTCGGAGACCGGCAAGGGTATCGTTTGAGCGGGCGTCTGACGGGGCTTTTGTATTATGATGAACCCTCGGATGGTCGCTATCTGGTGCATACCGGAATCGGGGTTCTGCACACCAGAGATTATGACAACACAGTGCGATTTCGTGCGCGGCCCCAAGTGCAACGGGGGCCTGTGCTGATCGACAGTGGAAACCTGGCGGCGGACACCTACACGACCGGCAACCTGGAGTTGGCTGTCGTGTGGGGAGAAATCGCGGTGCAGAACGAAGCGTTTTTATGCGGCGTCGATCTGCTTTCTGGTGATACCGTTCAGGTCGGTGGGGCTTACAGCCATGTGAGCTACTTTTTGACTGGAGAGAATCGTCGATTTGAGCGTTTCGGTCAGCATGGGGCGCAGTTTGGCCGCTCCAAACCCAATGCCAATTTTTCGCTGCTGCCCCATCACCATGGCTGGGGGGCGTGGGAAGCCAAGGCGCGCTGGTCGTACCTTGACTTGGATAATGCCGCTGCCGGTCGCTACCATGATTTGACCGTGGGCTTCAATTGGTACTGGTCCGACCGTACACGTGTCATGTTCGATTGGATCCATCCGGTTACCGACAGTGAAACCGTAGTGGGAGCAACCCAATCCGACCTGTTAGCGATGCGATTCGATTTTAATTGGTAGTGATCCACTGCCCCATCTTTCCAGCGAACTCCATCAGACCATCAATCGTCGGGGACACAGCTTGCACCCTAGTCATCGAATCACGGGGACACAGCTCACAAATGATCGGGGACACAGCCTTTGGGAATGATCGGGGAAACAGCCTTTTATGGATATTGCGTAGGCACAGCTGCTGAAGTCTGGATCAAGCCGGAAGAGCCTGAGTCGAGTGCACACTTTTGAACCGGCCTTGGGCAACCGCATGGAACGTGCTGCAAAAATGGCGGTGCAATCAGGCACCGGAACGGTGCACGTCGATGAGAGAGCCGTGACTAGCTGGACAGCGCCACTTTGTGGCGGCTCGTGGTGGCTAACTCGTTTCCCTGCTGAGACTTATTTCACTTGACTTGGAGCCAAAAAAGAAGCGACCCTCCGTGTGCTTAAACGTTTCACGAGGAAACCACGAAAGGCCGCTCCTATGACGCTCCAGGATATCGCATCGCTCGGGAAAATGCTTGCCCAATTTTTGGCCCTGTTCGCCGATTGCTTCCACGGCACCAAGGGACGGCAACTGCTGTTGGTCTATCTCAAGGGACTGCTGTCGGGCTTGCAACGCAAGAATGTTGAAGCCATCGCCCTCCAGCAGGGCGTGCCGCCTAGAACGCTCCAGCGGTTCCTCGAGTCGCTCAAGTGGGACCACGACAAGGTACTCCGCCGCTGCCGAAAACTCGTCGCTGCTGAGCACGCCGATCCGGATGCCATCGGCGTGATCGACGAGACCGGAACCGCCAAAAGCGGCAGCCACACCGTGGGCGTCAAACGGCAATACAACGGCAACCGAGGCAAGGTCGAAAACGCTGTGGTCAGCGTCGCCTTATCGTTTGCCACATCCACTTTCCAGTGCCTGATTGCCGCGCAAACGTATCTGCCCAAGGAGTGGGCCGAGAGTCCGACGCGCCGAAAAAAACTCATGTTCCTGACGACATTCAGTTCCTGACCAAACCACAGATCGCACTGGCGCTTGTGGACCAAGCGATGGCTGATGGGATCGCCGTGCGCGCATGGACGTTTGATGAACTTTATGGGCGCGATGGCAAGTTTCTCGATGGCTTGGACGAGCGTAAACAAGCCTTCGTCGGCGAAGTCCCGCCTGACTTCATGATGTGGACATGTAAGCCAAAAGTGCTGCGAAAACCGCCGAAAAATCGCAATGGCCGGCCCAAGAAGTATCCTCGCTTGGCAGCCCGCAATGCCAAACCTTGTAAAGTGCAAAACCTTGCCAAGTATTCTCCCGGCTTAGCAGGCCAGACACCGCAGCGGTACCGTGTGCATGATTCGCACAAGGGGCCTGAGATCTGGGAAGTACGGTGGCACATTTGTTATCGCAAGACTCATGATGGTCGTCTTGTCAGCGCCCAGTGTACGCTGATTGTTGCGACCAACGTTCGCACCGGCGAGGTGAAATACTTTGTCAGCAACCGAGTCCCCGGGCGCGACGGCTGGACGCTGCGAGAATTGCTGCGAGTGGCCTTTGGCCGCTGGAAAGTGGAAGCCTGTTTTCGCGAGGCGAAGGAGGAGCTTGGTTGGGATCATTTTGAGTGCCGCGGCTGGGGCTGCGTCCACCGGCACTTGATCGTGACGATTGTGGCTCAGTTGTTCTGCGCGCGGGTGCGTCATCGCCTGTGTCCCGGCGAGATTGTCACCGACGCCCAGCGGCTCACGCTGGAGCAAGTTCGCCGAGCAGCGGATGTGTTCATTCGTTCTCTAGATCTCCCACCGCGACTCCGGCAGCGCCAATACGAAGCAGAGCTGAAACGCCTCTGCTATCACCAACGGCGCAACGCCGCGTCGAGCCGCAGTCATTGCAAAACACGAATCGCCGCCTACCGCGGCATGGGTATCGACCCTGACGGGATCAAGTCTGTCGAGGGCAAACGCCCGTGAAACACCAGCAACAAAACACAAAGTGGCGCTGTCCAGCTAGAGAGTTGCTTTCCGACACACTGGAACGCTAAATAGTCCGGCTACCCATTTGCTTTCCTGCTCGGCGAAGAAGTGTCGCCATGAAAAGTGCGAATGCTGCCGAAGATGATGTGTCGGATCAGGCGGCTTCGGTAAGCAACTCTCGAGCTTCCTGGCTGAGCCGGTAACAGCGTCCGGGCATGCGAGTATGTTGCTCATCGATCACGACCGGGCGGCCAGCAACAAGTGAAAATAGCTTCCCAAATCCACTCACCAACCGACACCAGCTACCACCGGTGATGCCTAGATCTATCAGAGGTTCAGGAGTCGGTAAGCTTTGGCAAGCAAGCGCTGACTTGTTGACGTTTTCTACTGTCCAATTAAGTAGCTTCAGATAGGCTTCGATCGTCAGCGGTAGAAAGCCCTTGTCACTGCAACGGAAGGGGCTCTTGGCGAGATGCGGACCAACTGGGGCGTGCGCCTCACCAAGCGGCAGTGGTGACAGGAAGGAGTCGCGTGCAAAGGCAATTTGTCGATCGTATGCTTGGGCCGGAGTTCCGGGAGGCAAGCAGGTTGGTAGAGCTGGTGAATGTGCGGGCTCGACATTCATAGCGGGGGCTGCGAACAAGGCCTCGATCCGGCGCTGGATTGACGTATGGTC
>JBEBXX010000425.1:0-3522 GCA_040391435.1 Aureliella helgolandensis
CACGCGGCGGGTGGCCACGCGTTGGAAAATGGAATCTGAGGCCTGCAGTCCGACTCCTTGCAGCGAATGCATCGGGTTGACACTCGAACCGGCCACTCCCTCCCACAACCGCTTCAAACGCCCTTCAGTTCCCGACCCAGAACTGACATGCACAGTGGAACTGCCACTGACGCTCGATTCGTAAATGATGGTCCGGTCGCCACCCCCTTCAGCTCCCTCGCTCGGCTCGTTTACTAGCGTTCTATCCGGCTCGTCATCCTCTTCACCGTTGCTAGGCAATGGCGGTGAGTCCCGTTTAGCGTCGACCGTGGCCTGCCCAGAGTAGATGTGCTGTGTCAGCCGTTGCTGATTGGCCATGTCGAGCGTCCGCCTGTCATCGGCCTCGGGCGGCATGGAGGATTGGCCCTGCCTGGGCGGCGCAGCTGAATCGTCATCAGCATAGGTCGCTTGTGGGTCGTCGGACATCCCAAAGGCGTTGAGCGTAACGCGTTCATCTTTGCTCGCTGCGCCAAACCCATAAGGCAGAGTGACACGCGTGGCATCCCCAGCCTCCAGTGTCTTGGAGGGATCATCCTCGACGGTGCGAAACGGTTCGTCGAATTCAAAGTCCTCGGCTTCATCCAGCTCTGTCAGACCTTCATCGACGGTTTGATTGCCGTCGCTCATGTCTACCGTACCCGGCTCCTCATCGACGACGGCGAGCGGGACACCGCATTGTGGACAGACCGTCAGCCCGTCGTCCAAGGGGAAGTCGCACTCGGTGCAGCGATTCATTGCGAGGCTCCCTTACCAGCGGTGGCGGCGGCCCGCTGGAGTCTCCGCCGCCTTCGGGATCGCCGATCAAAGGCTATAGGCTGGCTGGATGGCCCAACAGGCGGTTGTGCAAACTGCGGCGAAGTGGTTTTCGTATGCATGTTCACTCGGGCGAGCCACAGCGAGCTGGCGATCAACGCTGCGTGGCTAAATCGAGATTCGCTTGGCAGACTTGTTTGGTCTCCGGGCCGCGGCAACTCGCGCAACTGGCTCGGCGTGGGTTCAGGATCGGGCAGTTGGATCAATGGTTGTTCAATCTGTGCATCGAGCGAGCTATCGTTGACATCGACATCGCGAACGGAGAATACCTCCAATACGAGCTCCTGGTCATCCAGGCCCTTTTCAATTATTGCATACGCGCCGCTGGGCCGCCGGGGATCATTTAGGAATTCTTTCTTAAGCTCATCAATGTCCTCTGCAGTTGGAGAACCACCCGATTCCGTGCGGATTACCCCAACCCGGACGCGCGTGTGTGGCTCGACCTGCTCGGGCTCATCGAGTGCAGACTCAGCGTCGACCACCTCCGCCTCAAGGATCTCCTGCTCGCTGGGCAATTCGTCCTCGTCAGCCTGTCCGTTCTGATTGTCATCCTCGAAATACACGCGATAGATGGCGACCTCAACGGAGCGTTCTGCGATAATCGGTAAATCAATGTCCTGCCGGACCAATTGCAGGGGATTGCTCAGCAAGGGTGAGGGAATTACAGCAGCAATTTCGGGTGGGCGAATCGGCGGGGGATCGAGAGGCATCTCAGTAGCCCCTTGCGCTCCCAAGGAGAACACGTTATCCACCCGGAAGGACTCCACCGTCAAATCGGAAATGCCACTCGCTTGATCAGCCGCAGCATTTTCAAACAGAAAGAAATCCGCCGCACGACGCGCTATGGCAACGGTCGCCAGCTCTTGGTTGGCATCCAAGAAGCGTGGATCAAATGCGGTCGCGCGACTAAAGGCCGTCGCCTGTGCGAAGGCTGCGTTCGTCGACGGGAGCGCAGACTGGTCGGCACTATTGGTCTGGTCAAACGTTTTAGTCCGAGCACCCGATTCGCCGAGCACGTCGAATTGTTGGATTTCGCCATCGGCGTAACCCACAAAAGTTACGAAGCCCGCCTCGCCCGCAAACCCATACTGGGCGACCACTCGCTGAAAGACGTGCGTGCGGTAGTCTTCAGCCAGGGCGGATAAACCAGCCGCTTGGTCGCGAATGACGAACTGCGATGAGGTTAAATATTGATCGCCAGGCGGCAGACCATCGCCGCCATTGAAGACATGCCCGTTAAGATATCCGACTGCCGCCTGTCCCATGGCATCCTGTGTCAATTCGCTGCCGATGCGCTCGATGCGCTGTGTGCGGAACAGATCGCTACTCAGACGCGATTCGGTCTCGAGCGCACCATGCATATTCAGCTTGCCGCCGGCTACAAGGACAATGCCTCCCTCGATGGCGGTCGAGCTGTGAGTACCAATGGCGCCCAACACATTTAAGTGCGACTCCGCGCCGAGCGTCTCGATGTATATGGTCGGTGCCGCTGACGCCAAAGGGCTGCCGCTTGGCGCTCCGGCGGTTATATCCAGCACGTCCAGCGTTTTTGTGTTTCGCAGGAATAGCGCGTACTGGCCTCGGTAAGTGTCCTCAAAACGAAATTGCCGCGCTATCTCTGCATAGCTCTCGCGGATTGCGGACAGCCGCGTATTGCTGACATTACGATCTATTTCTGTCATCACTCCAGAGGACTCCGCATAGCTTTGCCGATCTGTTCCTAACTGATCGAGGAAGTCGTCCCCTTTGTCGTTGGCCAATGCATTGGTTTTCTGCCAACTGTCGTTCAATGCACCGTTGGCTCCCACCTGAGCGGCGAAAGTGTTGACCACCACGTTATGCAAATGCGCATGTTGGCCGGCTTGCAAGGTGAGCCGCTGAGCAATTACCGTCGCGTCGGAAACATTCGCCCCGGGCACGCGCGCCAATTCGTCGATGGCGTCGGCCGCACTAAGCTCGATGCTTCCGGAGCTGCCCAGGTCGCGGGTTTCGATTCCCGTCTGCAGACCAATACTGCCAGCCTGGCTAGTTTCCAACACAATCGCACCGGTCTGCCGTACGAGAATCCCGCGACCATCAGCGTCCCGACCATCCGTCACAATCAAATTGCCCGCCACAACGTGCACTTCGATAGCGACCGGGCCCAGGCCTCGTCCCGTCTGCGTTTCAAGATCGTCGAGAGCTCCCGCAGTTGCCTCACGCATGGATGGCGATAGACTGCTATTGAAATGGACCATCTGTACATCGATTCATACATTAGCCGCGTCTACGTGGCCGATCGTCAGGTCTCTGGACAACTGGCGCAAATAGATGCCATTGCCAGCCTCGGCGGCGACGGTACCCACGGACAGATCGAGTGGGTCAGCCTGTGTACCGATCCCTTCCGCGCGCAGGCTCAGTGCTGTGGCTCGCACATTCAATGCGCCCGCATTGCCATCGAGAATGTCACCGCTGGCGACGAGCGAGACCTGCCGCGCAGCATTGAGCGATCCCAAGCTCATGGTGCCTTGCACGCCACCGCCGCCCACCTGGATCAACACATTCCCGCCCGATGTAACATTGCCACTGCCTGCGATCAAGTCGCGACCGGCAATCGCTAGTACATCCCCCCCCGCAGTAACACTGGCCGTATGCGTAAAGTCGCGGCCCGCTAGCGGGCCAACGCTGCCG
>JBEBXX010000426.1:0-3518 GCA_040391435.1 Aureliella helgolandensis
TACGCCACCGCAAGCTAGAAGCTTACGCCACCACAAGCTAGAAGCTTACGCCACCTTTACTCTCACAGGAATATTCCATGATACATCAACGCTATGTGCTGCTGAGCCTGATAGTCGGCGTACTAGGCAGCGCGTTTGTAGGCAGCACGTGCTTTGCAGCGGATGAGCCGGATGTGGCTGTTGTAGCAGCCGAGCGGGCCAATCTGCAGCGCGATCAACTGGTCGCCTGGTGCGTGGTTCCCTTCGACGCGGCCCGGCGTGGGCCCGAACAGCGCGCACAGATGCTTGCCGAGCTGGGATTTAAACGCCTGGCTTACGATTGGCGCGAAGAGCATGTGCCCACCTGGGATGCCGAAATCGATGCGCTCAAGCGGCAGCACATCGAGTTGACCGGTTGGTGGTGTGCCAGCTCGCTCAGCCCGCTGGAGGACGCTGGCGTGCAGCGCATCGTGGACTTTCTGCGGCGGCGTGAGGTGCGGACGCAGTTGTGGCTCAGCCTCCCCGATGCCGAACTGCAGCAGATCGACGGCCAGGAGCAGCGCGTGGCCCGGGCCGCGATTGCGGTGCGACAACTGGCTGAACAAGTCGCTCCGCTAGGATGCCAAGTCGGTCTATACAACCATGGCGGCTGGATTGGCCAGCCGGCTAATCTTGTGCAGATCATGCAGCACTTGGCTGGACAGCCCAACGTGGGCATCGTCTACAACTTCCATCACGCGCACCACGAACTTGACAAATTCCCACAGGCGCTGGCGGAGATGAAACCCTATCTGCTGTGCTTGAACCTCAATGGCACCAACCGCAGTGGCGGCGACGACGCCACACAGAAGATCCTGACGCTGGGTGAAGGTGAACTCGATGCGCAGATATTGGAATGGATTGCCGACGTGGGTTACAGCGGCCCCATCGGAATCCTCGATCATCGCGAGCAGCTCGATGCGCGCGAGAGTCTGCAACTGAATCTGGACGGGCTCGATAAGCTGCTGGGCCGATGAAGCGCACGGCGGTAACTGCTAGCGTGCAGCCCGCGTCGATCGCCGCCCAACCGCCGTCGATGGGCGGTTGGGCGACCTGCAAGGTGGCGCTGTCAGGCACGACAGCGCGGGAGCTCGAATATTAGCCAAGCGGCTGGGCTCAACAGCCGGGGCTGACTTCGTGGACCAAACTGGGTCCAAGACTCGGGTCGGGTAGATGCTAGGCGGCGCGGCGCTGCGGCGGGGGCACTTGCGCCTGCGGGGCTGAGTGGCGTTCGGGCTGAGGGAACGCCAACGCACGACCGGCCACATCTAGATCTATCTCCAACTCACTGCGAAGTATCCGAACTCCGGGAGGTGCATTCACACCTATGCGGACTTTGTCTTTTCCAACAGCGACGATCGTCAACACGATATCGTCACCGAAACAAATACTCTCCGACTCACGCCGCGACAAAATCAACACGGTTACATCCTCCTTGAATTTGAACTGTTTTAAAAATCGTCACTATCGTTTCGCAAACTGAATCAACCCAGCTACCATGCTGGCAATTCGTTACTGACCCATGGGGCTTGTAGGGCCTATGCCTGATGAACCGGAACGGGGCAACTCGTCGCCCGACGTCCCAGTGAATCGTAGAAAAAGATCGAGCCCTTAACCAAATCCCAGACGGCAGTCAGCCGCACACTACGCGGACCGTAGATGCAGAAGTAGAAGCCGCAGTGCTGACCCTTGCGAGTCAACTTCCGTTCGGCCATCTCAAATGCATCCTTTTCCAACTGGTTTTTTTCGCAAAGTTCTTCGCGAATAAACTCGCGCACCGCTTCGAAGTCATCGGACTTAACTTTCTGCGACACAGTCATTGTCTAGGGTGATCCCTTTACGTGATTTGTTAATTTAAGCAGAGTGGGCAACCTTTACCCCCTCGCGACAAGTCAACGTATCGGCTGCTAGCAATGCCTCCATTAACGACCAGAAGTGTGAAATGCGACAACTCGCCAATCTTTCGCGAGCCACAATCTAGGACCTGCATAGCAAGCAGAACCGTACTGGTCAGCCCGGCTGCAGCCGTTGTTTGTCGCTTTCGATTAAACATTCGCGGCATGCTCTTGGAGCTAGTTCTGAGAGCGGAGCGGACGGCCTCCGCCTGTGCGATTGATCGGCTACAAAGCGTTGTTGTAGGCCCGATCCAGCACCTGCACCGTGTGCAATACGGCCACTCGATCGCTGAACGGACGCAGGTGTTTTTCGATTTGGACCAAGCAGCCGATATTGCCTGAAACCACGGCTGAAGCCCCGGTGGCGAGCACATTCTGGGCTTTGCGCTGACCAAGATTCCCGGCAATCTCGGGCTGCTCGATGTTGTAGGTACCAGCCGAGCCACAGCAGGTGTCCGGGTCAGCCAGCTCGACGACATCCAGCCCGGGGATGCGGGCGAGCAACCGCCGCGGTTCCGACCTGACTCCTTGGGCATGCGCCAGGTGGCATGCGTCGTGATAGGCAATCCGCTTGGGCGTGAGTAGCGCAGCGACCGGTAGCAGGTTCAGTCGGTCGAGGTACACGGAGATGTCCAGCGATCGCTGAGCCAACTCGCGGCCGCTCTGCTCAGCCTCCGAACCAGCCAGCAGCAGAGGATACTCGTGGATGGCCGAGCCACAGCCCGCGGCGGTGGTGAGCAAGCAATCGACGTCACTTGGAATCGACTCGATCAGTTTTTTAGCGAAACGCGACGCTTGGTCACCGCGACCGGTATGCCAAGCCAAAGCTCCGCAGCAACCCTGGCCGGCAGGAATGACGACTTCGATACCGTTGCGGCTGAGCACCCTCACGGCCGAGGCGTTGATGTCGGGTGCTAGAACTTGCTGAGCGCAGCCAGCCAATAGCGCCACTCGGCCGCGCCGCGTGCCGACCGCCGGCGTCACGCTCGGCAGCGACTGCCGCGGCGGTAGATCGTCGGGAACCATCTCCAACATCGGCCGCAACGAGGCGGGGACGAATCGGTTCAGCGGTCGGGTCAATCTCCCCAAGCGGACTGCCCAGCGAAAGCGTTCTTTGTAGGGGAGCGTCATGCCGGCCAGCAAGTCGCGCAGCGACCAAGGACGCTTGCCCTGCGTCCGCACATGGTCTCGATAGGAGCTGATCAGATCGCCGTATTGTACGCCAGAAGGGCAGTGCGTGACGCAGGCCAAGCAGCCCAGGCAACGATCGATGTGCGGTTCGGCCTGCTCGATCGTTAGCGAACCTTCCAAAACCGACTTCATGAGCACGATCCGCCCACGCGGCGAGTCCATCTCGCTTTCCAACTCTTGGTAGGTGGGGCAGGCAGGTAGGCAGAATCCACAGTGGACACAGGTTCCCACCGCGTCGCTCATGGCCGGGCCGCGCGGGCCAAGTCGTTCCGAATCGATATTGTGTAGCATGGAATACTTAGTTCAGCGTAAGTTAATACTTAGTTCAGCGTAAGTTGCGGAAGCGAGCAAGTGTGGCTAGCATCGTGCGGGAAATTATTGTCGCACGATCGCTCCGTCGATCGGAAGTATTGC
>JBEBXX010000427.1:0-3506 GCA_040391435.1 Aureliella helgolandensis
AGTAGAGCCGAAGCTTCGTAGCGCTCCTCGATGAGGGTCAATTCGCGGGCGACTTGCGGCAGACGCTCCCCCAGCCGCTCCGCCTCGGCTTGCACCAACTGCCGAAACTCAGCGTACTTAGTGGTGGCTGTCTGGGACGCCTGCAGCAGGGCTTCGGCTTGCGCGGCCATCGACTGCATCGCCTCTAACGCCGACTCGACCACTTCTGTCCGCCCCAAATTGAGCGTGCTGCGCGCGATGGACAATTGCTCCAAGGCGGTGGCCAAGCGGTCGTCCGGATCGCGGTCGGGTTCGTTGAGCACGCGATCGATCGAAGTGCCAAGTTGACCAGCCAGCGATCTGCGCCCGTCTTCGATGCGCGACCGCAGGGCTTGCAATTCGGGAGTCAACTGCTCTTCGATGCGTCTGCCCAAGTCGACGCATTTTTGCGCCTTGTCGCGCACCGCAGCAAGGCGCTGCCTCAATTGGACCAGCTCAGCCGCGACCGACCGCTCGGTGGCCTGCTGCAACAGGCCATTAGCCCAATTGGTCAACTCATTTAAATCATCATCGATCCATGTCGACGTATATTGCCACTGGGCGAGTTGCTCGGCGGCTGTGCTGAGCTCAGGGAAAAGTTGCTCGCGGGCTTGGGTGATCTGCGCAACCAGCTCACCGGCTTCCTGCAGTTGGCGTCGCGCCTCGGGGATGGCTCCCTGCATGGCTTCCACAGCATTGAACGCGGCTAGTCGATCCGCGGTCGCCAAGTCCTCCTGCACGCGCGGGATGAATTGCTCAAAGAAGTTCGGCAGATAGAAATAGTGATCGTCGGCAGCGGCTTGGGTGAGCTGCTTTTCGCGAACCGTCGTCTGCTCCAACTCAGCCTGCAACGCACTCAGCTCGTCGTTAACATTCGCTAAGCTGTTCTCGATCGTATTCAGAGCTTGGGTAGCATCCTGCCCGCGCTTTTTGAAGGCTTGAAAGACATCTTCGAATGTCATCGAGATATGCTCGGGCGGCGACGCATTGGCGGCTTGCGGCATCTGATCGCGAAGCACCAGTGGCAGGCCGTCGGCGCGATTGAACTGCAGTGGCTTGCCACTGACTAAATTTATTGCCTGCTGATAACGCGAAGGGCTGAATTGATTTACGAGACGCGCTGACAAACTGCTGGGGTAGACCAAATCGCGAGCCTGACTCAGCACGCGGCGGACTTCTTTGGACATGATGAACAGATCGTCGACATAATCGAGCGCTTGATGGCTCAACTGCTGCGTGCGTCCTTCGTAGCCGCGTTTTTTTAGTTTCTCGCGATTGCCTAGGATGTCTTCATTGCGAACGAAGAGCGTATCGATTCCATCGGTTTGCTCGGCCACCGAACGTTGACGCTCAGACAATTCAGCCTGGGCCTGCAGCATGGCGGGGCGGCGGCGGCGATTGAGAAACGTCAACACACCGGCGATGACCAGCGCTAGCAGACCGAGCATAACAAACACGGTGCCGCGAATCCATCTACGGCGCAGTTCAGCTTGACGCACCGCGGCGGCTTCCTGCGCCAACCGCGCTTGTCCGGTCTGCAATTGCGTATCGATCTCGGCCAGAGCCTGATCAATGCCCAGCTCCCCCTGCTGCGCGCTGCGCTGTACTTGGCTGATCAGTTTTCTGATCGCGTCGACATTGGCCGCTGCCGCTCCGCTGGGCGACTGCTCGAGCTTGACCAGCTCGCTCTCGAGCGTCTGTAGCCGCTGGTCAAATCCGTGCACTGAGGCGTAGCCATTGAGGTGCCGTTCCACCGCGTCGCTCAGCCGCGATAGGCGCTGGGTCATGTCGCGGGCCGTAGCCGGTGTGAGCTCAGCAGCGATGGCGTCCAGTTCGGTGCGCCAGGTGGCCCGCGGCGGAGCGGCCAGCGCCCCGCTGGCGGCGGGATTAGCTTGCCGCAAGTTGGCCGCGTTGAGCTGCACCTGCTCGACTCGATCTGCGACCGCCTTGAGCCGCCGCTGCACCTCCTCGACCGCCCGCTCGCGCTCGCGCTGAGCGCGCGCGGCCGAGTCGGCTTCGGAGCGGATGGCTTGACCGAGCTGCGCGTTGATGGATTGAATGGTGTCTTTGGCTGCATCGATAATCCGCCCACCGCCGCGCATAGCGCGAAAGGCCGGCTGGTCTAAACGCCCCATCCAGGCCGATTCGCCTAAGCCGCGGCGGTCCTGGGCGTCGGAACCGAAATAGCTAAACTTTCGCTCCCGCAAAAACAAAACGAAAATCGCACCGTCGCTCTCACCGGTTTGGGCGTTTTCCAGGTTTCCAAAGCCGGTGCGATTGCTCAATCCATTGCCCAGCGCGTGCTCGACGGCATCGAGCCCTTGATAAGCCCGCCCATCGGCGGCGGCGTAGCGCTCGCCAGCAGCAGACTCCATGAGCACCACGGTCCAATGGGGCGCATGCGCGGCAATCCACTCTTGGAGCTCCTCCAATTGACGGCGTCCCACGCCAATGTCGCCCTTGACAAACACGTGGCGATTGGGGGCCCAGTTGGCAATCACATCCTGCACGTGTTCAATGGTGGTCACGCCGCCAGTCTGCGGGGAAGCCACCTGGGGCTGCGGCTGCGCATGGGCAAAGTTTGGCAACACTAGGCAACAGATGGTGACCCATAGCATGGCCGTACGGCGTGGGCTGCACAAAGATAGAAATTGGTGCATAAGTGCAAATTTTCAAACGCTGTAGAGGATAGAATTGCCGCGAGCGTATATTCTAGCGAACAGTTTTACCCCGATCAGCTAGCCACCCGGACTTTCCGTAGCTAGCCCTTTCCACGGAGCCTTTGGTCGATGAATAATAGCCCTCCCGCAGTTCGCTGGTATCAACGCATCGGACCTAGTTTGATTACCGCCTGTGTGGTCATCGGTCCAGGCAGCATCATGACCAGCTCAACTGTGGGAGCCAACGAGCGCTACGCGATGCTGTGGGTCGTGGCCGTGTCCGTAGCCTTCATGCTGCTGTTCATGTCGTTGGGCGCCAAACTCGGAGCGGTGGCGGATGCCTCGCCGGGCACAGTTATTCGCCGCCAAGCGGGCTGGCCACTCGCCTGGATGCTCGGACTGAGCGTGTTCTTTATCGCTTCGGCCTACCAAGCCGGCAATAACATCGGAGTCGCCGCGGCCTTCGAAGCGTTTATCGAGTCGAAGTGGGTCATCACTCTGCTACTGGTTGTGTTCAATGCTTTGGCGATTAGCTTCCTTTACGTTTTTAGCAATCTATACGTTATGCTCGAACGCGTGATGATGGGCTTTGTCGGATTGATGCTGGTCAGCTTCGCCATCAACCTCGTGCTGCTCAAACCCGATTTCACCGCGATGGCGGCCGGCTTCGTGCCCTCGCTCGGGCGGTCGACGGATATGCTTCCACTGCTAGGCTTGATCGGCACGACCTTGGTGATTGCCGGTGCCTTCTATCAAGCCTATCTGGTGCGCCAAAAAGGATGGCAGGTAGAGGACCTAAAGTTCGGCCTAGTCGACGCCCGCGTGGGT